>JACRPW010000069.1 GCA_016223005.1 Deltaproteobacteria bacterium
AAAAGGCTTGCTATTGCTGTATTAGCCATATGTGCAGTTGTTTTTGGTATCGGAATTATGAGAGGGGAACAGCCATTATTGATGCTCCTTACAGCCATTTCCCTTGCTGTTGCAGCAATCCCTGAGGCACTTCCTGCTGTGGTAACAATCTCCCTTGCCATTAGCGCAAAAAAGATGATTAAGCAAAATACGCTCATAAGGAAACTCCCGGCAGTTGAGACACTCGGCTCTGTAACATACATCTGCTCTGATAAGACAGGGACACTTACGCTTAATAAGATGGAGGTTGAAGAGATTTGGGTGGATGGGAAAATAGTTCAGAGTTTAGGAGTTATGGAGTTAAACTCTCAACTCTCAACTCCTCGTTCCTTACTGTTTTCTGCCCTTGCATTAAGCAATGATGCCGATACAGATGTCAACGGTAAAATCATAGGGGATCCAACAGAGGTTGCTTTGTATAACATTGCAAAGGGAAAAGGCTTTGATAAAGAAAAACTGGAGAGGGAATTTCCCCGTGTTGCAGAAATCCCTTTTGATTCTGACAGAAAGATGATGACAACAATTCATCAGAAGTCAGAAGTCAGAAGTCAGAAGTCAGAAGAAAAATATGGATATATCTCATTTACTAAAGGGGCAATTGAGGTTTTGATAGAAAAATCCTCAAACCTTTTGACATCAAATGGACTAGAGACCATTGATGCAGAGGAGATTAACAGAATAAACGAAAGGATGTCCGCAGATGGTTTAAGGGTTTTATGTGTTGCGATGAGAAGATGGGAGGTTTTACCATCTGATACTACCCCGGAAAAAGTTGAAACAGGGCTTACAATTTTGGGGCTCATTGGCATTATAGACCCGCCGAGAGAGGAGGCAAAAGAGGCAGTTGCATTATGCAAGGCTGCTGGCATAATTCCTATTATGATAACAGGTGACCATCCGATTACTGCAAGGGCAATAGCAATAAGACTTGGCATTGTTGAAGATGATTTAAAGACTATAATCACTGGAAGGGAACTTGAGCGATTGTCATTGGAGGAGTTTGAAGAAAGGGTTCTTCATATAAGAGTTTATGCCCGGGTTGCGCCTGAACAGAAACTAAAGATTGTGAAGGCCCTTCAGGATAAGGGGCAGTTTGTAGCAATGACAGGCGATGGTGTAAATGATGCCCCTGCATTAAAGAGGGCTGATATAGGGGTTGCGATGGGCAGGACAGGGACAGATGTGGCAAAAGGGGCGGCGCATATGCTCCTTCTTGATGACAACTTTGCTACAATTGTCAAGGCAGTAAAAGAGGGTAGAAGAATCTACGATAATATACGAAAATTTTTTAAATACCTTCTTACCAGCAATTCAGGCGAGATATGGACTGTATTTCTGGCGCCTTTTCTTGGGCTTCCGATACCGCTTTTGCCTATACATATACTCTGGATAAACCTTGTTACAGATGGCGCCCCTGCACTTGCATTAAGTGCTGAACCTTCAGAATGGGATGTTATGAAGAGGAAGCCGAGACCCCCTGAACAAGGGCTTTTTGCAGAAGGCATGTGGCAGCATATATTATGGGTCGGACTCCTTATGGCAGGTATCACCCTTATAACCCAGTCATGGGCAATTACTTCAGGCAGCAGTCATTGGCAGACAATGGTATTTACAGTCCTGTGTCTCTCACAGTTTGGTCATGTCCTTGCGATTCGTTCGGAAAAGGAGTCTTTGTTTTCACAGGGCATATTTTCCAATAAACCTTTGCTTTATTCTGTTCTCCTTGCATTTATTCTGCAGATGGCAACTATCTATGTGCCACTTTTGCAGCCTGTATTCAAAACAGAACCTCTTACATCAAATGAACTTATTATATCTATTGTCCTGTCATCTGTAGTATTCTTTGCAGTGGAGATGGAAAAGTGGTGGAAAAGGAGGATAATATTACGCAGTAGGCAGTTATGCAAACTGCCAACTGGAAACCGATAACCATTAACTAAAAGGAGGTAACAAATATGTACGACAAGAAGCAGCCGCAAAATGTGCAGGATGTAATAGACATGGTAAAAGGTGTCGGGGGAGGGTTCGGTAAGCTCCCTATAATTGCAGTGGGTGTCATTCTATTATTATTACTGATGGGCGGTGGGCCATGGACTATTGTAGGACCTGGTCAAAGAGGTGTGCTTGTAAGATTGGGCGCTGTGCAAAAAGGGGTGTTTCCAGAAGGGTTGAACTTCAAGATGCCTTTCATAGACAGTGTTATAAAGATAAATGTTCAGGTGCAGAAGAATGTAGCAAAGGCTGATGCAGCATCAAAAGACCTTCAGATAGTCTCTACTACAATAGCCACTAATTATCACCTCATGCCTGAGGCAGTTGACGAGGTATATCAAAAGATAGGGGCGGCATTTGAAGACAAGGTGATTCAGCCTGCAGTTCAGGAGGTTATCAAGGCAGTAACCGCCAAATATACGGCAGAGGAGTTGATAGCAAAGAGACACGAGGTCAAGTCTGCCATACGGACAGAACTGGCAGAAAGGCTCGCTGTTTTTAATATCAAGGTTGTTGAACTTTCTATTGCGGATTTTAATTTCAGCGAGGCATTTAATACTGCAATAGAGTCAAAGCAGATTGCAGAACAGCATGTTGCAAGGGCAAAAAATGACCTTGAAAGGATAAGGGTGGAAAACGAACAGAAGATCAGCCAGGCAAAGGCTGAGGCAGAAGGGTTAAAGATTCAGAGGCAGGAGATAACAGAGCAACTCCTTAAACTCAGAGAGATAGAAAACCAGAAAAAGGCTATAGAAAAATGGGATGGAAAACTGCCCAGTGTTACGGGCGGGGCAATGCCGTTTATACAGGTGAAATGATGAGGATGCGAGAAAGGCGAGACTGGCGAAAAAATCCTTTCCCGCATTACTTGATAATTTTATATTCACGCATTATTTGTGTTGATTTATAAGGTGATTTGGAATAAAGTATATGATAATAAGCAATAAGAAGGAAGTAACCGTAAAATAAAAGTCTATTTTTAGGAGGTAATGCAATGCTAAAAATTATCTTTGGTGTTTTGCTTGTGTTATCTATCGCATCTCCAATAAATGCAGGGAATATAGTCACAAAGAAGGTCTATGGACATGTTGTTGCTACAGACACGAATGCCAGCCCTAATACTATAGTGATTAAGGCAAAAAATCCAAAGGGATTGGACATTATTGTAGGTGCCTTTGTAGAAGATGATACAGTTATAACCATCGGTAAAAAACAGGCTGGTTTAAAGGATATTCTGGCAGGAGATAAGGTAAATATGGTATACGATAGGAATCTGCGGGTAAAGGCAAAATCAATAAAAGTGAAGAGATAGGAGGTGCTGAAAATGAGGGGACGACTTTCATTTATAACAAGCATTATCGCGATATTAGTCCTACTGTCATCTGTAGGATGTGCTAAAAAGTTTGTTGATTCAAGGATACTGCTGGATGACACTGTCAGGGCAAAACCTGTTGAAGCAGCAAAGAAACCAAAGCCAAAACCAGACACCGTTGAAATAAAGAAGCCTGAAAAGGTGCTTCCTCCTATTATTGAAGAAAGGATAAAAGAAGAAAAAATACCTGCTGCCAGAGTTGTAGAACCAGAGGTTGCAAAGCCAGAAGAGATTGTCAAAGGGATTCAGGATATATTTTTTGATTATGACAGGTTCTATGTCCGTGATGAGGCAGAACTAATCATGGAAAAAAATGCAGGATATTTGAAGGAGAACACATCTTTCAAAATAATAATAGAAGGATATTGTGATGAGAGGGGGACAGCAGAATACAATATTGCACTTGGTGAGAGCAGGGCGCAGGCAGCCAAAGAGTATCTGTTGAAGAGCGGTATAGCCCCAACCAGAATCTCTACCATAAGTTACGGTAAGGAGAGACCTTTCTGCACAGAGCATAATGAGGATTGCTGGCAGGCAAACAGAAGGGTGCATTTTGTTATAGAATAAAGTTTACGCTGAAATCATAAATAGGAGGCAAAGATGAAAGACAATAAAACCCGATGGCTTTATATTATTATCCTTTCCCTTTTTATCCTGACAGGCTGCACGGGTAAAGGGATACATATAGTGGATGTCCGTTATGATGCCTTAAGGCAGACACCTCCTGTTTTTAGCGGGGGGAAGGCTGTCCTCATACCCATTGAAGATGTAAGGAAAGAAACAGGTGTTGGGAAATGGGAAAAACTTTTTGGAGATATTGATACAGTTGTAACAGCAAAACCTGTATATGAATCTGTAAGTCTTGCCTTACTGGAGTATTTAAAGAAAAGTGGTTTAGATGTATCAATGACAAGCAGGGGTGTTACCTCTGAAGAGTTTAGGACTACCCCGCCTCATTTTGTTATAGGCGGGAGCATAGAGGAATTAAAGATAGATGCTGCATCTCTTACAGGCTGGACACAGGTAAAAAGCAGCGTCAGATTAAAGATACATATAACCAATGTTAAAGATGGGAGCAAATTTACTATTGTTATAAGGAGTGTTTCGGAGCCAAAGACAGTCGTATTGTTTGACCAAAAGGTTTTTGAAAAGACGCTGAATGATGCGCTGTCCGATGCTTTTGAGAGGATACAGGCAAGTGTGTCTCTTGAAGGCGAGGTCTTAAAACCAAAGACAAAATAAGAACAGATATGCACCCCAAAAATAGACTTTGATTTTTGGGGACCACCTAAACATTCCAAGAAATTGGGGACAGATTTGACCCCTGAATGAACCCGAAAAATGCAACTGCTTTTTTTGGGTGAAACCATCAGGGGCTGTCCCCAGCTCAGTATGCCCAGTCCGTAAACCAGAAAATGCTAGTAGCATTTTCTGGCAACCCTGCACATAAAGAAAAGAGACCATAGACAAGGTTGCTTGCAATGGCTGTAAAGTACAGACGAAAAAACTTTTCCATATTAAAACTTGTCAAGTTAGTATCAGGCAGATTATTTGAGCATGAGATAATTACATACTCTGCTGCACTTGCGTTTTATATGCTGCTTTCTATTATCCCTCTTACATTTATTGGTATGGCAGTTATTGGTGAGATTATAGGTGAAAACAGGGATGCTGCTATCCAGTGGCTAAAATGGACAACGGAAGTTCTCCCTTTTATTGCAGGAAGGATGGAGGAAAGTATCTATGGTTTGATTGAAAAAAAAGGGTTTCTCGGCAGCATTGGTATCCTCTCCCTTTTATGGACAGCACACATGGTGCTGGCAGAGGGAGAAAAGGTTATAAGAAAGATATTCGGTGTAGAGAAAAAACGGTGGCTTGCCTTTTCCTATATTATTGCATGGGGTATATTCCTCTTAAGTATTATATTTTTCACCGTATCATTTCTTTTGGGTTTATTTTTAAAACTCATAAGGGATAATCTCTTGCCTCATGTATTTGTAACTCTACTAAGTCCATTCATTGAGAGTTTCCTTGTAAGATATGCCCCTCCTGTAATGGTTGCCATCACAGTGACAGCAGCCTACAAATTTTTACCTCAAAGAAAAGTACCAATATCCCTTGCCTTTGCAGGCGGTATATCTTTTGCAATACTTTGGGAAATAGCCAAAAAACTCTTTTTTATTTATATGGGCAGTGTCAGTTACCTAAACCTTATTTATGGTTCTCTTGGGACACTCATGATGTTTCTGCTCTTTGTCTTTTACTCTGCACTTCTCTTCATATTTATAGCAGAGGTTTTAACCGGCATACTTGATGTAAGAAAATAACGCATATATAAGAGCAGTATACAGATAGAATTGCCTTGCTATACATAATATTTTTTGTTTATAATTTTACCTCATATAAATGAAGCAAAGTAAAAAGGAGTAATACAGCATGTTTTTAAATTATCTGTTAGGACTTTTTTCAAATGACCTTGCTATAGACCTTGGAACAGCAAGCACCCTCATATATGCAAAGGGTAAAGGCATTATCTGTGATGAGCCGTCTGTTGTGGCAGTAAAAAGGGATGGAAGGGGTAGGAAGGTTATTGCGGTTGGCAAAGCGGCGAAGGCAATGCTTGGAAGAACCCCCGGGAATATTGAGGCTATCAGACCAATGAGAGACGGCGTGATAGCAGATTTTGAAGTATGCGAAGAGATGCTGAAGTATTTTATACGGAAGGCACATGACAGGACATTCCTTGTACGTCCCAAGATAATTATAGGTGTCCCGTCAGGCATCACTCAGGTTGAAAAAAGGGCAGTGAGGGAATCGGCCGTATCAGCAGGTGCAAACGAGGTGTATCTGATAGAAGAGCCTATGGCGGCAGCAATCGGTGCAGGGCTTCCAATAACAGAGCCGTCAGGAAATATGATTGTAGATATAGGCGGCGGCACAACAGAGATAGCAGTAATATCCCTTGCAGGCATAGTCCGTGCCAAGTCTATCCGTATTGCAGGAGACAAAATGGATGAGGCAATCGTGCAGTATATAAGGAGAAAGTATAATCTTTCAATCGGTACCGGAACTGCCGAGAATATAAAGATAACTCTGGGACTTTCAATGCCTGATGAGGAAAAAAAGAGCATGGAAATAAAAGGCACAAATCTTGTGACAGGTATACCAATAACAAAGGAGATATGTGATGACGAGATAAGGGAGGCATTGACAGAGCCTATAAATTCTATTATAGATGCTATAAAAGAAGTCCTTGCCCAGACCCCGTCTGACCTTGCTGCAGACCTTGTTGACAAGGGCATAATGCTTGCTGGCGGCGGGTCCCTTTTAAAGAATATGGATGTAATTTTAAGAGAAGAGACAAAACTGCCTGTGATGACTGCAGAGAACCCGCTGTGGTGTGTTGTCAGAGGTGCTGGTATGACACTGGATAATATAAACATCTTGAGGGATGTGACAATACCGTTTTGATAAAGACAGGTGATAGGCTATAGGCTATAGGTTATAAAGGACAAATCTTTTCTAGGTTTTTCCTATTGCCTATAACCCATTACCTATAACCTGTATTTTAATATGCTGACCTTTCTAAAAAAATATTCCATTATAACAGCATCTGTAATATTTCTGATCCTGTCACTCCATATTGCATCTTCAAATATAAAAGGCATGGATGTTTCTGTCATTACAGGCAGGGTTGTAACATTGATGACAGCCCCGTTCATATCAAGTTTTAATTACATAATAGATGGCACAGTTGATATGTGGAATAATTACATACATTTAGTCAACCTGAAAACAGAAAACGAGGTATTAAATGCTAACATTACAAGATTAAAAGAGGAGAACAATGCCCTTAAAGAGAAACTCCTTACTGATAACAGATTAAAAGACCTCTTTTCTTTTGCAGAAACGGTTCCTCTGTCATTTAAGGTATGCAATGTGATAGGGCTAAATAATGACGGATGGCTTCGCACTATGGCTATAGATAAGGGCATAGAAGATGGCATTACTAAAAACATGGCAGTCCTTTCGTCAAGCGGTATTATTGGTAGAGTAGTAGATGTGTATCCTGCGGTATCAAAGGTAATGCTTGCTACAGACCCGAGGAGCGCTATAGATGTGGTGATACAGCGGTCAAGGGTCAAGGGTATTGCAGAGGGTAAAGGTGATAGTAAACTCATCCTTAAATATGTGCAGCAGTTTGAAGATGTTCAGATAGGTGATATGGTAGTCTCAGCAGGCATAGGCGGAATTTTTCCCAAGGGCATTGTGGTTGGTGAGGTTATTAAGGTTGAGAAGGATGATGATGCCTTCTTTAAGACCATAGAGATTAAAACATCTGTTGACTTTAGAAAACTTGAAGAGGTGCTTATAGTTACTGGCACCACCGGATAATGAAAAGGTCAGTAATCTATCTGGTTCTAGGCTTTTTTTTTCTCTTCATCAACTC
>JACRPW010000070.1 GCA_016223005.1 Deltaproteobacteria bacterium
AAATAAGATTGATAAGGGTTTTAAGAAAAGGCTTATACATACTGTAAGGGGAGCAGGATATATCTTAAAGGCAGGCAATGGGCAATAGGCTAGAGGCAATAGGATAAAAACCCATAGCCCATAGCCTATCGCCCATGACCCATAGCCTATTTTTTATCTATGTTCAATTCCATCAAATCAAAACTTCTGGTATGGTCTTTATCCGTCTTCTCTATCCTTTTTTCAGGGCTGGGATTTTTCCTGTATTATGAATTAAAAAATATAGTCATCGGTTCAATTGACAGCCATCTGCATTCAGATACGCAGCTCTTAACAAGTTTTATTGAGGTGGAAAAATATAAGATAGAATGGGAACTGGACAAGGCTGCTGTGGGCGATTATACAATACCATTTTCAGGACACTACTATCAGATTGCCCTTTCCAACGGAACCGTTATTGCAAAGTCTCCATCACTTGCTGATAAAAGCCTGCCGTTTCATGAAGATATAGCATATCAGGTTCTAACTATTGCTGGACCAAAAGGTGAACCGTTAAGGTTAATGAATTATACGGCAAAATTTCCTGAGCACACGATTATTATCCAGGCTGCAGAATCTCTGGAAGATACATACCGCATCATTAGTTCCTTTAAAAATATCCTGATAATCTTATCCTCTGCTGCCTTTGTATTATCAGGTATAGGGATTATCTCCATAGCAGGTCTGTCTCTTAAAACCCTCACAGCCTTTTCCAGAAAGATAAGCAGCATTACAGAAGAAAACTTAAATGAAAGGATTGATGAAAGGGGGGTAGACAGGGAGATAATCTCCTTTGCCGTAAGTTTTAATAATATGATGACCCGCATAGAGGAGGCATTTGCAAAACAAAGGCAGTTTCTCTCAGACGCTTCGCATGAACTGCGGACACCCACATCTGTTATCAAAAGTTACTGTGATGTTACCTTAAGGAAGGAAAGGAATAAAAACGAATATGAGGAGGCATTAACTATAATAAAATCTACTGCAGAAAATATGGCACAACTCATCCAGAGGATACTGGATATAGCAAGGCTTGAGGGTAAGAATGTCATTATTAAAAAAGAGGTTGTGGACATTGGTTTAATACTGGAGGATGTATTTAAATTGATGTTTCCTATTGCACAGGAACGAGAGATAGAACTCTCTTTGAAGAATGCCTGTGAAGGAATTAAGGTGAGCGGTGATAAAGAAAGACTTACAGAGGTTTTTCTAAACATTGTTGACAATGCAATCAAATACAATAAAAAGGGAGGCGGTGTTGTAATATCAAGTGAGACAAAGAACGGCTCTGTTATTATTGCTGTGTCTGATACCGGTATCGGTATTCCAGAGGAACATCAGGATAAACTGTTTGACAGGTTTTATAGGATTGATGACTCAAGAGAAGAGATTTCAGGTGCGGGTCTTGGGCTTTCTATTGCAAAGGCAATCGTTAATGCCCATGGCGGAAATATAGAGGTTCACAGTAAAGAAGGTGTAGGAAGCGAGTTTAAGATATACCTTCAATTGGCAGGCAAGATTATTTAGAGAGATTTATAAGCATATCAATAAAAAACGATATAACTTCCTTACCAGCTGGTGTTAAATCAGTAAATTCCAGACCAATAATGCTATTTACTTTGCCTTCGTTAAAGTTTCTTATCAGGCAGTCAATTTCCAGACTTTTATCAATAATCATAAAGGTAAGGTAACACTTGCTGCCAATCTCAAATTTTATATGGTCTTTAGATGAGATACTTACACAGCAGCCGCTTTCGCTTATATCAATCATAGTTGCATCAGCACAAACCGCATTTTCTACTCCCAATATTTCTAGTCTCGCAGATATGTTTGATTTAAATCTCTTGCTTCCTCTAAATGGCATACTCTCTATGTTTGCAGGATATTTAAAAAATATCAGTGGTGCAGGGTGAAATTGAAGGGATAAAACCTCAGCGGTAAAACCATAGGCAGTGCCGTCTTTTACGAACCTGATAATGCAGTTGCTTTTACTTTTAAGATTTATAGGTTTCTCATTAACATAAGGATACCGCGTTACAATATATGCATCTTTTTCCCATCCTACAAGTCGTGTTGTCACATAATTTCTATTTTTTGGCATTTCAATAGATAGCGTCAGACCCACATAGAACATCATATTTTCCATTTTTCAATCCTTTCAAGTATTTTCTCTCTCCCAAGTAGAAAAAAGACCTTTTCAAGTTCCAAACCTTCTATCCTGCCTGTCAACGCAGCCCTTATAGGCATAAAAAGGTTCTTACCTTTTTCACCTGTTTTTTGTTTTAGGTTGTTAATAATATTTTCATATATCGTTTTATTAAGAACAGTGACCTTGTCAATCTCTCTTATCAAGGCATTTAATATCCTTTTTGTGTGAGGAAAAGTAAGAACCTCTTTTGCATCACTTTCAAATACTGGTTCTTCTAAAAAAGGCTGGATAATTTCAGGTATATCACCTAGCAGAACTGCCTCTTTTTTTGCCTCTTTTATCAGATTTTCAAGGTTTTCCTTTGGTATGTTTTTATCAAAATAGCACCCCATGTTATTTATAAGATATTCCGTACTGCTCTTTTCTATATAAATTCTATTAAATTTTTTGAGCCTTTCTATATCAAATATAGAAGGTGATTTTGATACCTTTTCAATAGAAAAAGTATCTATTGCCTCTTTTAAAGACATAAATTCCTTTTCAGGCGACCAGCCGAGATGACATAGATAGTTCAGGATTGCAGCAGGTATAAAACCATTTTTGCGTAATTCTGCCACCGAAAATTGACCGTGCCTCTTGCTGAGCGGTGTTGCATCTTTCCCAAGTATCAATGGAAGATGGGCATACTCAGGGACTTTAAAACCAAGCGCTTCAAATAATAGGATTTGTTTTGGTGTGTTTGACAGATGGTCATCTCCCCGTATAACATGGGTAATCTCCATCAGGCTGTCATCTATTACAACGGCAAAATTATATGTCGGCACCCCATCAGAACCCATAATTATAAAATCGCCAAATATCTTTGAATTAAATACCATCTTTTTGTGTATCAGGTCGTTAAAGATAATTGTCTTGTCAGAAACCTTAAATCTTATGGTGGGGGCAGTGTCTTCTGATATGGCAGGAGATGTTCTGCACCTGCCGTCATATCTAGGCGGCATACCGGCGCTCATCTGTTTTTTTCTTAATTCATGCAGCCTTTCTTCTGAGCAGTAACATTCGTATGCCTTGCCTTCTCTTAATAACCTTTCTGGAAAATCTCTATATATGTTCAGTCTTTCTGACTGGCGGTATGGGATATCATTCCATTCAAGACCAAGCCATTTGAGGTCTTCCAGAATAGATGCCTCAAATTCTAGATTTGACCTTAATCTATCTGTATCTTCAATCCTTAATATGAAACTGCCGTTATGATGTTTTGCAAATAGAAAATTGAAAAGGGATGTCCTTGCATTTCCTATATGGAGATAACCTGTTGGACTTGGCGCAAACCGGGTCCGTATTTTCCTTTCACCTTTCATCTTTCACCTTTCACCTGTATCAATACAACTGCATATGCCTTAATGCCTTCACCTCTGCCTGTGAAACCAAGCCCCTCTTCTGTCTTTGCCTTTACATTTACCTGTCCTGTTTTCAATTTCAATGCCTTTGCAATATTTACTGTCATTTTAGGTATGTATTCAGCAAGTTTGGGTTTCTGTGCAACAATAGTTGAATCTATATTTATAATCTTAAAACCTTTTTTATTAAGAAGTGTACCGGTACTTTTTAAGAGTTCAATACTTGATATACCTTTATATGCAGGGTCTGTATCCGGAAAATGTTTGCCTATATCACCAAGTCCTGAAGCCCCCAGAACGGCATCTATTACGGCATGGATAAGCACATCCGCGTCCGAGTGTCCGAGGAGCCCCTTTTCAAAAGGCGCTACTACCCCACCAAGGATAAGTTTCCTTCCCCCTACAAGTCTATGAACATCGTATCCAAAACCTATTTGCAATCGCCTCTCCTATAATCAAATCCTCGGGTGTTGTTATCTTGATATTCTCATAAGAGCCTTCTACAACTTCAACTCTAAACCCGAGTCTTTCAACAAGGCTTGAATCATCTGTAGCATATATACCGTCTTCAAGGGCTTTCTTGTGGGCATGTTTTATGATTTCTGTTTTAAATGTCTGGGGGGTTTGGACTGCCCATAATCTCCCCCTCTTAAGTGTTTTTACTACATAACCATCAGATACCTCTTTTATCGTATCCTTGACAGGCACGGATACCACAGATGCCCCTGTCTTTTCAGCAGATTCAATAGACCTGTTTATTATTGACGGGCTGACAAATGGCCTCACACCATCGTGAATAATCACAATGGTATACGAATCATCAACTGCATCAAGACCGTTCCTTACAGAATCCTGTCTTTCTTTCCCGCCTTTTATAATCCCGATAACCTTTGTAAATCCAAACCTTTCAATCACCTCATTCCTGCAATATTCTATCTCATCAGACTGCGTAACTACAATTATAGAATCAACAGCACTGCATTCTTCAAACCTTTGCAGTGTATGGGCAATGATAGGCTTGCCTTGTAAAGAAATCCATTGTTTGCCTGTATCAGCACCCATTCTTTTGCCTTTGCCTGCAGCAACTATTATTGCAATAACCTTTCTCAAAGCAGCCCCTGCCTGATAAAAAAACACCCGTCATCCAGCAGTATCCTGTCCGCTGCCCAACGGGTGTTTGAGACTAAAAAATGTAATGTGTGCTAATGAAGTTCAGTCTTTACATCCTCATCTTTTACTCTGGAAAATATCATCCTGCCCCCTGTTGTCTGGAGGACGCTGGTTACAACAACATCCATATTCCTGCCCAGAAATTTTCTCGCATTATCTACCACAACCATTGTTCCGTCATCAAGATAACCAACCCCCTGCCCATTTTCTTTTCCTTCCTTCAGCACATATATGCTTATTACCTCACCCGGCAGGACAACAGGCTTTAGGATATTTGCAAGATTATTTATATTAAGCACCGAAACACCCTGCAGTTCTGCTATCTTGCTCAGATTTGAATCGTTTGTTACTATTCTGGCGCTAATCTCCTTTGCAAGGGCAATGAGTTTTGCATCAACCTCTTTAATACTCGGAAAATCGTTATCAATAATAGTAACCTTTGTGTTTGTCTGTTTTTGAAGCCTTTGCAAGACATCAAGTCCTCTTTTGCCCCTTACCCTTTTGATCCCATCAGCAGAATCCGCTATATACTGCAATTCCTGAAGCACAAATTGCGGGATGATAATTTCACCTTCAAGAAACCCGGCATCAGTTATATCTGCAATCCTGCCGTCTATTATAACGCTGGTGTCAAGTATCTTGATAGCCTTTGTTTCATGCTTTTCACCAAATAAGGTATAAATATTATGACCATCAAAATCATCCCCCTTTTTCATACCAATACTCAAACCAATATATCCGAACAATAAGTTGACGAGGATATAGATAAGGATTTTCGGGATACTGCTTTCTATGAACTGGGTTGTTATTGTATAAGAAATGAGATTTGATACAACCAGCCCTGTAATAAGTCCGATTGCCCCGCCTATTACAATTCTGAGAGGGGTTTTTTTTACCCGCTGTTCAAATATGATTGCCAGTATTGATATAAAAAAACCGCTTATAAATCCTACTATTGCTGATAAATTATCTCCTAATATCTGTTTCGCAATAATATAACCGCTTGCTGACCCAAATATGATAAGAAGGTACCGCATTATTGCCACTTTTATCACCTCCTTTCATTTTTGCATCATCTTATTCAGTTCTGCTTCCATTTTATCTTCTGTAATATTCTTTGTTATAGCAAGTTCCCGTATAAGCAGACCCTTAGCCATATCAAGCATCTTTCTTTCTCCAAATGACAGTTCCTTATTGGATTTAAGGAAGTAAAGTTCCCGCATGACCTTTGCAACCTCCATGACACTCCCTGACTTAATTTTATCCATATATTCCCTATGCCTTCTGTTCCATGTCTGGTTATCAATCATAGGTTCTTTTTTACCCCTCAGTATTTGATACACCTTCTGCAGTGCATTCTTATCCACTATCTTTCTCAAACCAACTGATTCAATGTTATCTGTAGGCAATATTATTGTGGCACCTGTGTTAATAATCTTAATAATATAAAAAGTTCTTGCCCCCCCTAATGTTTCTCTTTTTTCAATAGAATGGATAGTGCCGACACCGTGGGCAGGATAAACCGCCAAATCTCCGACCTTAAACATTTTTGTCACCTCGTTTTAGGATTTTTGGGGATAGAATAAAGAAAAAGGCATATTGCAAAAACAGGAAAGATGACACCCATGCCAAACCTATCTCTTTTATACAGAAAATCATGGATTCCATTTTACGATGGAATAACGGTGGGTTGATTTCTTGATATTTATACAACAGCCTCATGTATAAACTTTATAACACATACAGGCACTCTGAGTCAATTATCTTTTATCACCAAAAATCAATGTCTGGTAGTTATCACTTTGTCAATTTCATACTATCCAATCACATCAACCACCTCTTCATAGGTTGTAATCTCCTCCAGCATCTTTCTTACAGCAGAATCCCTGAGTGTTGACATGCCTTCTGATTTTGCAATATCCTGAATGAGTAAGCGGGTAACATCCTTTGTTATGGCATTTCGTATCTTATCGCTTATATCCATAACCTCAAATACACCTGTTCTTCCTTTATATCCTGTGCCGCGGCATTCTGTACATCCTTCTCCATAACTAATCTTATAGGGATTCTGTCTTGGTTCAAGTTTTAAGAATTCCATCTCATCGTCTGTCAACACCCTTTCTTTTGCACAGTTCTTACAAATCTTTCTTGCAAGCCTTTGTGCAATAACACCAACAAGCGTTGATGATATAAGGAATGCAGGGACACCTAAATCTAGAAGTCTTGTTATCGAAGAAGGCGCATCATTTGTGTGAAGTGTTGAAAGAACCAGATGCCCTGTAAGTGCTGCCTGCACTGCATTCTCTGCGGTTTCTCTGTCCCGTATCTCACCAACCATTATAATATCAGGGTCCTGACGAAGTATTGTCCTAATACTACTTGCAAATGTAACACCTATATTTGCTTGAATGCCAACCTGATTAAACTCTTCTATAATCATTTCTATCGGGTCTTCAATTGTAACTATATTTATCTCAGGGGTTGATAGATATTTAAGAGTAGAATACAGGGTTGTTGTTTTTCCGCTGCCTGTAGGTCCTGTTATAAGTATTATGCCGTTAGGTTTAGATATAAACGAACTGTATGATTGATATTCTTTAGGATAAAACCCAATCTGGTCAAGTTTTTGAAACAATATCTCTGGGTCAAAGATTCTGATTACAACCTTTTCCCCAAATGCAACAGGCATTGTAGAAATCCTGAGTTCAATCTCTTTACCTTTGTAGGGGGTTTTAATCCTGCCGTCCTGAGGTCTCCTCTTTTCTGCAATATCCATTCTGGACAGAACCTTTATCCTCGAGACAATGGGTGGATGTATTGCTTTAGGTATATTATAGACAGGATATAGAACCCCATCTATTCTGAGCCGCACTGTGGAATACTCACCTTTAGGCTCTATATGTATATCGCTCGCCCTCTGGTCAAATGCATACTGGAACAGATACTCAACTGCGTTTACAATATGCTGGTCAGTTGCCTCTATCTCGTTTTGCCCTTTTGATTTCACATACTGTTCAAGGGTATTTGCAGCACCATTAGCATCATCCACTATTATCTGTTGTGCCTTAGCCAGAGAGGATTGAAAGCCATAGAACTCCCGTACTATTTTCAATATATCACTCTTTGAAGATAGCACAACCTTGATATCAACCTTTTTTGTCCTTTTTAAGCCATCTATTACCTCCAGATTAAATGGGTCAGCAACCGCTACTGTCAGAGAAGTTCCGTTTGCCTCAACAGGAACAACAAGATGTTTTTGTGCAAATGCACGCGGTATATATGATGTAACAACATCCAGATTCAGTTTTAAAGGATTTAGTTTTCTGTAAGGCATCACGACTTCTTCAGCGATAGCAGCAGTTACCATGTCTTCATTAAGTATTTTGCCGCTGGAATTAGGCACCTCAATATTACATAAAACTATAAAATCTACCGGTGAAACTGTATCAGGACGCAAGGTAAGGATGTTACCTCCTGAAGATACCTTCTCCTGCATCCTCTTCTGTCTTATTGTATGAGCAGAAGATTTGGCGATAATTTCTGAATGCCTCTCCTTTGAAATAAATCCCTTTTTAAGAAGAAGGTTTAGAATAAATTCCGTTGTTAGTGATGTTTTATCCATATCAGACTGTTATCTTAATGACCGCAAATGGTATATTTGCTGGCAGTAAGCCCTTCTTTTAGAGCAAACTCAAAATCTGTCAATCTGCCGTTTATAAGTTTGACATCCATCGTCTCTCCAAATCTTTTAAGAATAGACTCAATAACACTATCTGCATCAACATCAATATAAGAATTTATACCATCTATCATAGAAGCATCTGTTGTATCAAAAATAGACATCTGTAAATCCTTGTTCACATCCATAATAATTGACCCATGCTGAAGAAAGGCATTTTTCAAACGTTTTTGCGCGCTTCCTATAATCTTCCTGCCGTTTATCGTTATCTCATATCTTGAAACAAAATCAAAACACGACTCTTTCGTCTTACCCTTTGATGCAAACCTTTTATCCCTTGCATCCATTATGCAGGCATCAAGACCCAAATCCATAAGTGCATCAACAATACACCTGCTGACAACCTTATATGCGCCAATAATCCCCTTTTCAAGAAGCTCAGCATCATTTGTTACAACGGAGTAGGTCAGTTCCACATCGTGAAGAACAGCCCTTCCTCCTGTAACCCTCCTGACAATCGGGATATTAAGGGCAGAACATCTCTTAAAACATGCTTCTGATTTTTGGAAAAAGCCTATGGACAATGTAGTTCTGTCCCACTTATAAAATCTTATAGTTGACGGCGATTCACCTTTTTCACATGCAGTAAGCATTGCCTCATCAACCGCCATATTCTCATAACCGCTGAGAGGACCATCTATTATCAGCCGCCATTCCTTCATATCTTACAGGTTTTAAGATGAATATTTACCCAAAAAGTTTATATCAACATTGCCTTCAATGAAATCGTGGTCATTCATTATCTTTTTATGGAGTGGTATATTTGTTTTAACACCCTCCACAATAAACTCTCCAAGCGCCCTGTTCATACGGCTTACTGCCTCATGCCTTGTATCAGCATATACAATGAGTTTCGCAATAAGGGAATCATAATGAGGCGGGATAGTATAGTCACAGTAGAGTGCAGAATCTATCCTTACACCAAGCCCCCCCGGAAAGTTCAGCCTTACAACCCTGCCGGGTGAAGGTGCAAATGTATCAGGGTCCTCTGCATTTATCCTGCATTCTATTGAATGCCCCTTAAATCGTATATGCTTTTGTTTGAACCTCAGTCTTTCACCAGCAGCAATCCTTATCTGCTCCTTTATTATATCCACACCTGTAACCATCTCTGTAACAGGATGCTCAACCTGAACCCTTGTATTCATCTCCATAAAATAAAAATATTTATTCTTGTCCAGAAGAAATTCTATTGTGCCGACACTGTTATAACTGATTGACTTTACAATCTTGATTGATGCATCCCCCATTGCACTTCTGATTTTTTCGTTCAGGGCAGGTGAAGGTGATTCCTCAACTATCTTTTGATGTCTCCTCTGGATAGAGCAGTCCCTTTCTCCAAGATGCACTACATTGCCGTAATTATCTGCCATAATCTGTATCTCTACATGGCGCGGAGACTCACAGTATTTTTCAATATAAACACTGCCGTCCCCAAATGCAGCAAGCGCCTCGCTGTGTGCGGTATGAAAGGCATTGCCAATACTTGCCTGACTATGAACCAGTTTCATACCCCTGCCGCCGCCGCCTGCTGCTGCCTTTATTATCACAGGGAAACCTATTTTTTTTGCGACTTCCATAGCAACTTTTTCATCTTTTACCGCAGTCTTGCTCCATGGAAGGACAGGCACCTTGATTTTCTCCATCTGGGTCTTTGCAAGGATCTTATTGCCCATAAGACGCATTGTGTTTGAACTCGGGCCTATAAATTTTATCCCGCAATTTTCGCATACCTCTGCAAATTCAGCATTTTCTGCAAGAAAACCATAACCCGGATGGATTGCATCAGCATCAGCAACCTCTGCAGCGCTCAATATGGAAGATATATTCAGATAACTATCTTTGCCTTTAGCCGGACCGATACAGATAGCCTCATCAGCAAGCCTTACATGAAGGGAGTTCTCATCCGCTGTAGAATATACGGCAACAGTCGGCACCCCCAATTCTTTACAAGCCCTTATAATCCTTACTGCGATTTCTCCACGATTTGCTATAAGTATTTTATGAAACATAATATTAAATACAGGTTATAGGCAAGAGGCAATTGGCGATAGGTAAAAACCCATAGCCTATTGCCCATAACCTATAGCCTGTCTCCTATACTGTCTCTATAATAAAAAGCGGCTCACCATATTCAACAGGATGCCCGTTTTCAACCAATATTGAAATTATCCTTCCGTCATATTCAGATTCAATCTCATTCATCAGTTTCATTGCCTCTATTATGCACAAAACCTGACCCTTTTTAACATTACTATCCACTTCAACAAATGACTGGGCATCCGGGGATGGTGAACGATAAAATGTCCCAACCATGGGTGATGTAATGGTTTTGTGCCTTTCTTCCTTCAAAGGTATCTTGTTTTCAGGTTCTTTTTCTTTGTCTAAAGACATGACTGGCAACGGTGGAGAAGGCACAGGAGACTGAACAGCACCTGTTGACTGACAACCTCTTTTTATCCTCACCTTGCCGTCACTACCTTCCAACTCAAATTCAACTATATCAGTATCTTTTATAAACCTATAAATATCTTTTATCTTTTTTAAATCCATAATTGCCCTCCCATGAATTTTCAGTGAGCTGTGAGCCGTTTACCGTGAGCAGTTAGCAGTAAATACCGCTTACCGCTTACTATAACACCGTCATCTCCTTTGAGACCTTTGTCAAGACATCACAACCATCTCTTGTAACCATAACCATATCTTCTATCCTTACACCGCCAAAATCAGGCACATATATCCCCGGCTCTATTGTAAACACCATATTTTCTTCAAGCAGGGTATCATCAAAAGAAGATATGGAAGGCATCTCGTGGACACAAAGTCCAATACCGTGCCCTGTTCCATGCCCAAAATATCTGCCGTATCCCGCACCTTTTATAACACGCCTTGCAGTGCTGTCTATAACCGACGCCTTAACCCATGGTTTCACAGCATCAATCGCTGCATCATGGGCATCTCTTACAATAGTATATATTTCTTTCTGCCGCCTTGTTGGTTTCCCAATAAAAAATGTGCATGTCTCGTCAGAACTGTATCCTTCATATACCGCACCTGAATCAACAATTACCATCTCACCGCTTTTAATTTTTTTTCGTGACGCCCTCCCGTGCGGAAGCGCAGCCCTATGACCTGATGCAACTATTATATCAAAGGATGTCTTCTCTGCACCGCATCTCCTCATGCCGTATTCCATTTTAAATGCCACATCTTTTTCAACAGCGCCATCTTTAATGCGCATCTTTGCTATATCAAAACCCTTTGTCCCAATCTTTACAGCCTCTTTAATCAGCGATATTTCGCCTTCATCTTTTTTGCTCCTTAATGCACTTATATTATCTGATAATGAAATAAATTTTTTCCCTGAAACAAGACTTTTAAGTTTTCTATAATAATCGTGCGTAACCTCTTTGCCCTCAAAACCTATCCTTTTTGCCTTTAACCTCATTAGAAGGGAAGAAACCCAATCCACCTGTCTTTTATACCCTTTAATCCGAAATCCTTTAACCTCATTATGTGCCTGTGAAATATATCTTAAGTCTGTCAAAAAATATGCGGTGTGCAGTGTAATAACAAGCACAGAACTGCTTCCTGTAAAACCAGTCAGATACCTTATATTGGGGACGCTTGTGATAATGACTGCATCAACCCCACATGCTGGCATTTTTGACCTAAGATTTTTTAGCCTTAATTCGTTTGAAGGATATCCCATAAATCCTTTGAAAAATCTTTTTTCGCAGTCTCATGGATTATAACATCACCTATGTCCCTCACCAGAACAAACCGCAACTTCTCTTCAATCACCTTTTTGTCCATTTCCATTGCCTTGATAAATTTATCTATATCTATTTCAGGCGGCGATAATGCAGGCAGTCCAAATGCCTCTATAACCGCCCTTATCCGTTTATAGACATCATATTTGCAGACACCCATCTTGTATGAAAGCCCTGCTGCCATAACCATACCTATTGCAACTGCCTCACCATGTCTGAACTCCTTATAATGTGTAAGAGACTCTATTGCATGTCCAAATGTGTGTCCGTAGTTCAGTATTGCCCGCAGCCCTTTTTCTGTCTCATCCTTTTCAACTATATCTGCCTTTATTTCACATGTCCTTCTGATTGCATAATCTATACCTTTACCAAGTTTTAAAATATCTGCAGAATTTTTCTCTAAAAATGCAAACAGTTTTTTATCCCTTATTACTCCATATTTTATAACCTCTGCCAAACCTGCTTGGATTTCTCGCTGCGGCAGTGTCTTTAAAACATCACTGTCAATCAGGACAAGTTTTGGCTGATAAAATGCGCCGATAAGATTTTTGCCCATTGAGTGATTTACACCTGTCTTGCCGCCAATAGAACTATCCACCTGTGCAAGAAGGGTTGTTGGAGCCTGCACAAAAGGGACACCCCTTAAATATGTTGCGGAAACAAAGCCCGCAATATCGCCAATAACCCCGCCGCCCAATGCAATTATAGGAGAGGTTCGTTCCATCTTATGAGAAATAAGATTATCATAAATAAATGAAACGGTCTTCAGATTTTTATGCTCCTCACCATCAGGGATCTCAATAACACTTGAAATAAAACCTGTCTTCTTTAAATTCAATACAACATTTTTACCATACAATTTGTTTACAACAGGATTAGTTATAATACTGACCTTGTCCATTAGCCCTGCCTTGTGCATGAAGGTTCCAATATTATCCCGTCCCCCTATGGAAAAATATATCGGATAACTCCTGTCGCCAAGATTTACGGTTATTGGGTTCATATTAGGTTTCAGGTTTCAGGTTCTAGGTTCTAGGTTTTACTAACACCTGACACCTACACTACCTGATACCTATCTTTCTTTTTATCTCTTCCACAATCTCTTTTACTGTTTTGTTAGTTGTATCTATGCACATATCTGCCTTTGCATAAAAAGGTTTTCTGTATTCAAGCAGTTCCACAGCAGCCTTTTGTCTGTCAGGCAAGTTTAGTAGTGGTCTGTCATTATTTCTGTCAACCCTTGACATGATTGTATCTATAGACGCATTTAGACACACAACAAAACCAGATGTCTTCATAACGCTCAAATTTTCCTCATCCACAATTGCCCCTCCGCCTGTGGCGATTACCTGATTTTCCTTTTGAAGCACATCCTTAATAACCTTTTTTTCAACAGACCTGAAATATGCCTCTCCTAATCTTTTAAAGATTTCGGAAATGCTTAAGCCTGTTTCCTTTTCTATTAAATCGTCAGTATCAACAAATCTATAGTTTAATTCATTTGCAAGATGTCTTCCTACAGATGACTTGCCAGTCCCCATAAAACCAGTAAGGATAATATTTTTCATGAAACCTAGCACCTGACACCTAATAGGTTCTCAAATACTCCAGATACCCTTTATAATTTCTCATTACCTCTGTGATTGAATCTCCGCCAAATTTTTCTAAAAATACATTTGCAATCTCAAAAGCAGTAACTGCCTCACCGATTACAGACGCAGCAGGGACAGCACATATATCAGACCTCTCCACACTTGCCTCAAATGGTTTCTTTGTTTTTATATCAACTGATTTTAGCGGCTTATAAAGTGTAGGTATAGGCTTCATTACAGCACGCAAGATTATGGCTTCACCATTACTCATTCCGCCCTCTATTCCGCCAGCATTGTTGGTCTTTCTAAAAAATCTCGGATTAATCGGCCAAAATTCACCCTCTTGCCTCTTGCCCCTTGCCCCTTGCCCCTTATAGTATATCTCATCATGCACCTCTGAACCAAACCTTTGCGCAGCATCAAAACCAATACAAATCTCAACACCTTTAATAGCCTGAATGCTCATTAGTGCAAAGGCAAGCCTTGCATCAAGTTTTCTGTCCCATTGGACATGGCTCCCCAATCCAGGCGGAACACCAGTAACAACAACCTCAAATACACCGCCAACACTGTCCCAGTTTTTTCTGGCACTATCTATTGCCTTTCTCATTTTCTCTGAAGTCTTTTTATCAGGACAGCGAACATCAGAGGCCTCTGCATGTTCAAAAATAGGTTCTAGGTTCCAGATTTCAGGTTTTAGTTTTTTTCTGACACCTGACACCTGACACCTGACACCTGCTATTCCGACCACCCAACTCATAATCTTTATTCCAACCTCTCCCAAAAACCTTTTGCATACAGCGCCCGCTGCAACCCTTGCTGCTGTCTCTCTTGCACTGGAACGTTCAAGTATATTTCTTATATCCTCATGCTCATATTTCAATGCACCTGCCAAATCCGCATGTCCAGGTCTTGGTCTTGTTATTATCTGTTCACTCTCCGCCCTCCGCCCTCCGCCCTCCGCTCTCATCACATCCTTCCAGTTCTCCCAGTCCTTATTCTCAATCAACATAGCAATCGGAGAGCCTATCGTCCTGCCAAATCTTACACCTGATATAATTTCAACTGCATCTTTCTCTATTGCCATCCTCCCACCCCGTCCATAACCAATCTGCCGCCTTGCCAATTCCCTATTTATATCACTATCTGTAAGCAGAAGATTAGAAGGCATGCCCTCAAGGACAGCAACCAATGCCTTGCCATGCGATTCTCCTGCTGTAAGGTATCTGAGCATGTAACCCCCGTAAGAAAATCTGCTAATTTATTTAAGAAAGTCCACAAGCAACATCTTAACAAAATTCCTTATCTGTGATGCAGCATTATACGCCTTTTCCCCTTCATCCATTGTATAATGGGTAGGCCAATGAACCGGATATCTGGTATCTATATAAAACCTGTTCAACAATTTGCAATCTTCTCTTATATTTTCAAGTGACGGCTCTCTATCTCTACAAATTTCAAAAAGATGGAAAAGATTATGTATCTTTTTAAATTCTAATTCAAAGGCAACAATAAACGTCTTAAGATACTTTTCTGCTGCCTGATGGAAATGAAAACATATAGGAGCAAGAAAATTTCCTCTTTCTTTAAGGTTCACCTCTGCAAATTTAAAATCTTCATCAGCCTTATCAATCAACTCACGGATGATGACTGGGTTAACCATACAAGACCTTACCTTCCTTGAAAATAACCTTTATAAAAGGGTCACCCATCTTGATGCGGTTTTCTATTTCATCAGGTCTATAGACAAGAAAATCTGCAGCAACCTTTGTTGTAATCAGATTATCAATCTCTCTCATCCTGTCAATGCCATAATAAGGGGTATCCTTTTTTACAATTAAAAAATCCAAATCGCTGTCAGGGGTAAATTCTCCCCTTGCCGCACTACCAAACAGTATAATCTTTTCAGGCTTATATTTTTCAATTATCTGAAAAGTTAATTCTTTTATCTCTTTTTGTATATCAATCATATTTATTACCAAGCGGGTTTGCTGAATCAAACCCATACAAATCTTGCAGATCTCATAACTTTTCCTTTTGAATCGCCGGAGTGATAAATATCAAAAGTTCTGTCTGACTATCAGATTTAGATTTACTTTTAAACAGCCCCCCGATTACTGGTAAATCCTTCAGCCATGGCACGCCTGATGTAGAATCAGATTCTACAGTTTCTATTATACCACCTATTACAGCAGTTTCCATGTCTCTTAACAATATCTCTGTAGCTGCCGCCTTTTCCAATATCACAGGACCGGCAGAGGTATCCTCTCCCTTTGAGTTTTTGGTAACATCAACCTTCATTAAGATTGTGCCGTCGGCTATGATATGAGGCACAACCTTCAGTTTCAGGGTAGCATCAATAAATTTAGTCTCTGTTCCGGAACTGGATGTAGTTTGATAAGGTATCTTCTTACCCTGTGATATAGTAGCCTCTTTGTTATTTATGGTTGCAATCTTTGGTCGGGATATAGTCTTTGATATCCCAGCGCTTTCTGCAGCCATAAGTTTTAAATCAAGGGTAAACGGGGTGCCTCCCAATTTGCCAAATGTAAATCCAATGGCGCCTGTTGGCGAGGCAATTGGCAGATTTACAGCAACATTTCTTACACCTGTGTTAGTAGCAATACCGCTTGTTGCCTGAGCGGATTGTCCTGATGTTCCGCCCAATGCTGCTAATCCGCCTGTCCCTGTAGCGCCGCCTACAGCATATCTTGGTCCGCTTCCTGTATAACTTACATCCATTCCCCACTGGACACCTAACTCCTTTGCAAAACTGCTTGATGCCTCTACAATCCTTGCCTCTATTATTACCTGAGGTGTTTGTGTGTCAATGCCCTTAAGCAATTCAACAGCCTTTTTTACATTTACAGGTATATCTCTTATTATAATTGTGTTTGTCCTCTCATCTGATATTACTGAAGCGCCTTCTCTGCCGCTTAAAACACTTTTAACCTTCTCCTCCATATCCTTTGCTACTGCATAATTAACAGCGACCTTATCTGATATTAAATCCTCAAGTTTTTCTTCCTCTTTAATTTTAGACAGGGATGCTACCCTTATCACATTGCCTTCCTGTATCTTACCCAATCCCTTTGATTTAAGTATTATATCAAATGCCTGGTCCCATGGGACATCTTTAAGCCTGAGTGTTACCTTTCCTGTAACCTCATCTGACAGAATAATATTAAGTTGGCTCACATCTGCTATCAGTCTTATAACATTTCCAATATCAGCATCCTTAAAATCCAGAGAAATCCTTTTGCCTGTCCATTGACTTTGACCTGTTTGAGCAGTCTTGGGTAGTAACGATGCATCTGCTTTTGGTTCAACACCCTTTTCTGCCTTATTATCATTTAATACAGCATCCGCCTCTTTTTTCTGACCCTCCTTAAAATCAACACTTGCAGGTGGTTTTGGCTCATCTGATTGGGAAACCTTTTTAGTCTCCTGCTTATGTTTAGCAGCATCTGTTATAGGATGTTCTGTTAAAACAAGTGGTTTAATCACCTTTTTAGTTTCGGCTGATACCTTGGGTTTTATACCTGCCTGTGGAAAATTCAGATATATATTATTTCCTTCCTGAACCACATTGTAAGATATTTTGTCCTTTAGTTTAACCATCACCCTTGCAAGTTTATTATCCTGAAGTTCATAGGAAGTTACAGATGTAATAGGCACATCAAGAAGGCTCATGTCCATCACCCTTTTAAATTCATCAGGCATGACAGCACCCTTTAAATCAATAACAATGCTCTTGCTGTCAATAGATTCCAAAACCTTATAATCAGCCTTTTTTGAAGTTGTTATTGACACTTTTGTCCCTGCTAAAGACGGTTTAACATCAATAGCAGTAACCCTATTGTCATCAGCCGCTTGTCTCTTCTCAGTTGAAGTGTCCTTTACCTCTTTCGCAGGTTTACCCTCTATCTTCTCATCTCCACGCATCAAACTCACCACTAACTTTCCTTCCAGTAAATCAATCTTGTGGTCAATGCCGTCCTTCAGCCCAATCATTATCCTGCCTATCTTTGAAGCCCCATCCTTTCCATATTGAGAAGCAGAAATCTGACTTACAAATTCATTTTCAATAGAAATGGGCTCTTTTACCTTGTCTAGAACTGCATCAGGAATATCTATAACCAGACTGGATGAGTCGGAAAGTTTAAAGGCAGTATATGTTATACTGCCGCCCGCTGTTTCAACCAATACCCTTGAAGTATTATCAAGTTTCTCAAATGTTATACCGGTTATGGAAATACCTTGCAGTTGTTGACTCTGCTGAACTGCATCTTTCTTGCTCAAATCATCAGGTTTAACACCTGCAATATCCTTTGAAATACAGCCTCCAATAAAAAGAATAGAGACATAAAAGATAATGCAAATATATTTAAAGTAAAGATGCCTTACCTTCATCTTAAACCCTCGCCTTCCCCAGCAGGCATTGTCAAAGATAATTCTTTTTTACGAACTGCGCCGCTGTCATCTTTGTGTCTTTCTTCAATTACAACCTTATTACCCAAAATCTTTGATACCTGCCCTCCCCTGTTTCCAATAAGGTCGCCAACCCTGATTGTATATCCTTTACCATCCGGCGCCTCCACCATAGCAGCAGAATCCTCTGCCCCCCATATTATTGCAGCAAGTTTTAACTGCCCTGTCTCATATTTCTGAAGAGGGGTCTTTGGTTCAATGGGTTGTTCAGGTTTTATCACCTTTTTAGATGATTCCGCTATCTGTGTCTTTGCCTGTACTTTGGATAAAACTTTCTGTAACACAATCGGTTTAAAAGGGTTACGGATGGGCATCTCCTTTTCAATTATCTCTACAGCCTTCTCCTCTGTTTTATCTATGCCCTTCTCCTCTGTTTTATTAGTATTTGAAATATCAACGGCAGGAGGCACAGCAATTCTATATGCCACTGCACTGACAGGTTTCTGCGGAGGTATAGATGCCTTTTCTTTACAGGCAACAACAATAAACATAAAAACTACAGATATTATAATAATAGACTTGGTTTCTGTTATCTGTTTCACTTCCCCTTCCCTTTCTCTTTCTTATCTTTCAGAGCCGCCTTTTTAATATCATCCTCTGTCAAAAACCTGAATGTTGTGGCTGTAAAACTTGATATAAGCACTGTATTATCACCGCTATCTTTAATCTCACCTATATTCAATTTGCTGATATTAACTATCCTTTGAAGTCCTGCAGCCTTTTTAAAAAATGAAAGGATATTTTCATATCCGCCCTGAACCTTCATATCTACAGGAATATCAGCATAAAATCCCTTTATAATCTCTGCACCAGGCTTAAACAACAATATCTCCAGACCTGATTCCCTGCCAAGTGAGGATAAACTGCTTAACAGTCCTGCGATTTCCTTCTCATTCGGCATTTGTGCAACAGCATCTTGTAATCTCTTTGCAAATTCCTCTCTTTCCTGTTTAATCTTTGGAAGTTGACTTACAGTTATTGTTTCATTATCAATCTGTCTTTGTAATTCTGTAATCTTTGAGCGGAGATTTCTTGTCTCAATCATTTTAGGATAAAAAATCAGATACCCATAAGCCATCGCTATCAAAAGGTGCACAGCGCCCAGTATTATTAGTTTCTGTGATAATGGTAATTTTAATATAGTATCAGGGGTTACATTAAGAACCATATTCTTTATATCTTTTGCAATGCCTTAACAATCTTGTCCATCTTTATTGAAAATGATTTAACTTTAACACCGCCCTTTTCAGACATCTCTGCAACCTCAAGTTCAACCCTGTTTATACCGTTCATCTTTTCAAGATTTTTCATAAATTCAGATATATCCTCATCACTTGAAGCACTACCTGTAAGCAGTAATGTATTTTCACTATCACTCAATTTGTTAATCCATGCCTTTTCAGAAATTGCCCTGCTGATTTCTTCAAGGAGTCTTACAGGACCAGTCCTGTTACTTTCCAATTGTTTAACAACATCCAATCTCTGGCTTATCATCTTGTTCTCATCTCTAACCTTTGTAAGTTCTCCTGTCTTTGTTTTAAGAAGGGACAAATCTCTTTCCTTATTTTCTATACTCATCTTCAATCCTTTTATCTCACTTGTCTTGTAGTAATGGACAGCGGCAATGAGCAAAAATAAAAAGATAAGTGATAAGCCGGCAAGATGAATTTGCCGCTTTGCAAGTTTTTTCTTTTTTTCAGCCCTGACAGGCAGTAGATTGATTCTTATCATCTATTTCCATCCATCCTCATTGCAATGCCAACAGCAACCGCAAACAGCGGGGCAGTTTCTTCTATATATTTTGGGTCAAATGATTTTCTATCGTATTCAACTCCCTTAAATGGATTTATAGTCTCAACAGGCAGTCCTGTAACTTCCCGAATCCTATCTGACAGCCCTTTTGTTTTACTGCACCCGCCGCTCAAGTATATCCTATTAACATAACCACCCATCGCTCCACTTAGATAAAAATCAACAGATTTCTTTATTTCTTGGGCAATATCATCCAAAGACTCATCAATAACAGGCTTAAGCATACTCCCTTCCATACCCTTCATCTGTCCCTTAATCTTCAACATCTCTGCATCCTTAAAACTTATATTCAATAATTTCTGTATCTTGTATGTAATAAGATTTCCTCCCATTGCAACTGCCCTTGTAAATACCGTTACCCCGCCTTTCAGCACAGTTACACTCATCACCGCTGCGCCAATATTTATAATAATTATATCCTCATCAGGTGTTGTTGGATAGTTAGCCTCAAACATATTTTCAAGGGCAAATGAATCAACATCAATAACAGTTGGATTCATCTCTGCCCCTTTTATTACATGGACATAGTCATTTATAACATCCTTTTTAACAGCAACCAGAACCACATCCATTGTGCCTTTATCATCCTGACCAAGTATCTGAAAATCTATATTAACCTCGTTTATTGGAAATGGTATATACTGCTCTGCCTCCCATTGAATACTCTCTGCCAGTTCATCCTCTGTCATAACAGAAAGATTCACCTTTTTTATAATCACCGAATTACCAGTAAGGGCTGACACAACATCTTTAACCTTTATGCCGTGATGTGAAATAAGTTCTTTAATAGCATTTGTAACTGCTGCATGATTGACAATATTGCCATCTGCGATAGATTGCGGCTGAAGTTGCATAATCCCCAGTTTGACAAGTTTGAAGTTCTTTTTTGTCTCTGCAAGTTGAACAAGTTTTATAGAGTTAGAACCAATATCAAGTCCTATAACATCCTTTTTCTTCTTAAAAAATGACAGCATATAATTTAGTCCTTAAACACCTTACCCTTTTCCGACACCTTTAAACCCAGCGCCTGTATGATTTTCCTCTTTGTATCCATACGGCAGTCATAGCCCTTTTCAATCCTGTCTATGGTAAGCGGCGAAATGCCCGCCTTTCTTGAAAGTTCAGCCTTGCTTACAAGAAGATCTTCCCTTATCCTTTTTAGATTATTTTTTGTCTTACTCATTTTCATACCCTCCGGGCAGAGGACTTCATACGAATTGGGTTTAAAAACCTGTATAAAACTGTATATTAAAGCATATAATTTGTCAATAATTAAATATAAATTATATATAATTTCACTGCCTCTACTGCCTTGCCCACCTTATAACTGATGTTTGACTGTTTTCTGAACCTACTCCTTGAAGCGTTGAGGTATCGTATGTTACAGTCACATCTCCATTTATGCTTACAGTATTTTTTGCAATAATCCCTCCTGTAACATTTAAACCGCCTCCGCCTCCGCTTATTGTCAATGTCCCCATAACATATACAAAACCTTTATATTGCAAACCGCCTGTAATAGTCAAATCACCTGTAACAATCAATATGCCCCTGCCTGTAAGATTGCCGCTTATTTTAGCAGGCTTTGCAGTGCTTGCCGTGTTATAGTCGTCATCATTATCATTATCTATAAATATGATTGTTGAATATGTACCGCCTGCAAAATCCCCCCAGTCTGTAACCACACCATCTATGCTGCCGCTGGAAGGTATATCATCACCTGCAGCACCGCATGTATTATCTGAGCAGTAATGCCTTTCATCTGCAATCTCCTCCATACTAGTAGAATTTTGCGCGGTATCATAAACATCTATGCCAATTTGATCATTTAAATCATAGCCTGCATTTGCAGTTGTTCCACCGGTTATATTTGATGAACCTCCCCGTATATCAAGCGCAGGGTCTGAATTTGAATCAATTGCACCTTGCGTCTGGGTATTCAAAGAACTTGCTGCAATATATGAGATTGTTTGAACAGTTGTATTTCCATATGTCCCTGTGGAAGTTATCTTATAAACAGGCAGGTAGCCTGTTGTCGGCGGCTGCGGAGTCATTGTTGAAGGAAATTGATAATCCTGACCAAACATGACGATTTCATTGTTGTATGTGCCTTTATAAAATCCATCTGTTGTATTCTCTAATAAATATTGTATTGTTACACTATAACTGCAACTGGCTGCGCTGCCTGAACAAAGATTCTCTCTGCTTGTAGATTGATTAAAACTCTTTTGCCAACTTGAAGTTCTATAATTAGCATCTGTTGACAATTCAGCAAGGTAATATGAATTCCCTGATACAAGATGCACCCTTGCATAAGCCTCATTTAATCCTGCCTCTGCCAATTGGGATGCAACCTTTTGTTCCTTTTCATTTCTTCCGATAAGGGTTTCTGTTGATGCATTTATAAGTGCAAGGAGTCCAATAGCGGACATTGAAACCATCAATAGAAGGGTTATGACAAGGATAAAACCTTTATTGTTTTCAATCGGCATCATCACAAACACTGGCACTACCACCCAATACACCCATATTTCTTAAGTATACCTGTGTAGAAACCTTAACAGAGGATAGCGCATTAGAGGTTGGAAGGGGACTGCTTGTCTTTGTAGTAATTTCAACCTTTACAAGTCTGATAGTATTACGGTTAGTCTGCTCAGTAACAGAATCTCCTGTATCAATATCAGAATAAGAAATCTGCGAGCCATTCCCATCATAGTATGTAAAGACAAGACCATTAGTATCAGCAATATAACCTACAATCTTATTTTCCTCATCTGCATCGCCATAACCACTATTATTGTATGTGCAGCAATTAGCATCACCTGAAGCACAGACATTGTATTTTTTAACAAGATATTTTATACCGCTTTCAGTTTTTAACTTATATTTCATCTCAAACCTTGTATTTGTGTAACCTTGGGTATCAGGTCTTGGGTCCCGGAATATAAACTTTATTTCATCAGACTTTGCCTTTTTAATAACATTAATTGTCCCGGCATTAAGACCAGCATTTAACAAATCACCTGTTATTATTGCTGCACCTGCCCGTGCATTCTGCTGTGCCTCTGTCAGCAAATCCTGCGAACCCGATGTCTTGTAAAATGTAGTATAAACCCCATAAACTGCCGCCATAATAATACCCGTAAGCACAAGGGCAATCATAAGTTCAACGATGGTAAAACCTTTCTGGGATTTTTCCCGAATCATTACTTTGCCCTCATTGTTGTTAACTGTAGTGTCCTTGAACCAAATGCATCTGTCCACGCAGCAGTTATTATTACCTTTTTTAATCCATCACCTGATGATGAACATGTTAAATCACCATTAACATCAATAATCTGTGCAGTCCAATACCATGTATAATCAACATTATTGATATTCTCTGGATAGGAGTGGGCACCTCCTGTAGATGGGGTGCAGGTATAAGTTGTAGAGCATCCTGAACCTGATAAGACGCATGTTCGTGTAATACCACCGTCAGAACCGCTTGCCTCCAGATTATCATATGACACCATCTTTAATGCCTCTAGTTTTGCCTCTGCAAGATTTACTGCTGCAGAAAGTTTTTTTGCAGAATCAAGACCTCTGATTGCATTGCCTGACATGGCAGCAAGACCAATAACTGCAATAGCAAATATTGCAATTGCTATCAAGACCTCTGCAAGGGTAAAACCCCTTTCACTTAACATTATATCCCTCTAACATGCACCGCATGATGTGGCGGTTACCATCCTGACCCTTCCTGTGGAACTGCTCACACATAATTTTATTACATCTGTGGCAAGATTTGCATTTATAAAACAAAGACCTGCTGTGTTTGATGTCCCGTTTGGATTAAACTCTACTGTAACCGTTCCAGAATTACCGTTGGTTTGTGTAACATTTACTGCAAGGGGAAGCGATACTGCCCCGCTTGCAGCCATGTTCAACCTTTCAGGGTCTGCCACTGTATTCGCAGGCCATGAACCGCTGCTGCTGCATGCGCCGCCACTCATTTTACATTGAAAAATATATGTATCAGCAGTTGTTGTGCCGGCATTCAAGGTAAGCAAAACCCTGTATTCCATATTCCTATAAATAGCCTTTGCCCTTGCCATCTGTAATTCTGTTGCAACATCCCTGACAGCAGATTTTAGTTTAGAGTGGGAAGTTGAAGTAAAGTTAGGGACAGCAAAAATAAACATAATACCCATGATTACCATAACTATAATGAGTTCAATGAATGTTAATCCTGTCTGATTATTTAGTTTCATTCATTCAACCCAAAAATTTATATACCAATTAACCAAATCATTCCCTAAAAAGAGATAAATCACAGCGCCCAATGCCAGAAATGGTCCAAAGGGCATGGCATACTTGGTGTCTTTTTTATGTACGAGCATGGCAATAATCCCAATGCCCGCACCAATAAAAGAACCTGTAAATATTGTTACAATAACAGCCTTCCAGCCTAAAAAAGCGCCGAGCATAGAGATAAGTTTTATGTCCCCGCCCCCCATCCCCTCTATGCCTCTTATTTTTTCATAACTATATAAAAATATAAAAAGGCTGCCGCCGCCTATAAGTATGCCTGCAAATGAATCTAAAGGAGTGATGTCATTTAGAAAAAAGGAACACACAAACCCAATGGCTATCCCCGGAAGGCTTATACTATCAGGGATGATTTGATGTTTAAAATCAATAAATGCTATTATAATAAGACTATCAATAAATGTGAAATATATAAAACTGTCAATGGAAAAGCCAAAATAATAAAGGGTTATGACAGCAAAAAATCCGCTTAATATCTCAACAACCGGATACTGGATACTGATAGGTGTTTTGCAATACCGGCATTTGCCGCGAAGTATTAAATAACTAATTATTGGAATATTATCATAAAATCGGATACTGTTGCTGCAATTCTGACATGATGATGGGGGAGATATGATGGACTTGCCTTCAGGTATTCTATGGATGCAGACATTTAGGAAACTGCCTATGACAGCCCCAAGTGCAAAGATAAGTAGATATAAAATTTCTATCTCTCTCATTGAACTTTGCCTGTGCCTTTATAATACCACCTGTAAATCCATTCGGGTGAAACCCCAAGATAATAATTAAAAAGAAAAAACCAATTTTTGATTGTGTTTTTTATTATACCACTTTTCATCCATCTCCTATCAGATGTTAAAACCTTTTCTTCTATCAATTTAACCTTGCCTTGTTTTTTCAACCTCCTTATAAAATCAATATCCTCCATTATTGGAAGCCCCTTAAATCCATCAACCCTGAAAAACACATCCTTCCTTACAAATATTGCCTGGTCCCCATATATAAGTCCAAGATACCTTGCACGGATATTTGCAATCAAACTTATAAAATACAAAGACCGTCTTGAAGAGTCTATTCCTAATAAAAAAGCGCCGCCAATAATATTATTATCAATTAAGGACATTTCAATCATATCTTTCCATCCGCTCGGCAGTATTGTATCAGCATGGAGAAATAAAAATACATTGCCATTAGCCTCTCTTGCGCCTGCATCCTGCTGCCCCCCCCTCCCATTTTCTGTATTTATAACCTTTACCCCTAATCTCTCTGCAATAGAAACTGTGGCATCTGAACTTCCACCATCAACAACAATAATTTCATCAGATGCCTTTGCTGATAAAACTGCCTTCTCAATGTTTGCTTCTTCATTTAACACAGGGATGATTACTGATATATACATTAGGCTATGGGCTATAGGCTACAGGCTATGGGTTTTTCTTATTGCCCATTGCCTATCACCTATTGCCTGTTTGTTTTTAATACTCTACCTCTTTTAAGAACAACCCATGCGGCGGGGCTGTCCTACCTGCCTTTGTCCTGTCTCTTGCTTCAATAATATTTTTAAAATCTTCAAGGGTAATCCTTACTCTGCCTAAATCAACTAATGTGCCTACAATTATTCTTACCATATGCATCATAAAGGCGTTGCCTTTGACCTCTATGATGACAAAATCATTTTCTTTGACAATAGATAAAGAGACTATCTCCCTTATCGCATGCTCTGAACTGCATGCAGCAGCCCTGAAGGATGAGAAGTCCTTTTCACCAATAAGGAGTTCTGCGCCTTTTTTCATTAAGTCTATGTCTAATCCCTGCTTAAAGCCTGCGGGGACAGGTTTATATGGGATGAACCAAGATGTGTTTCTATGAATTGCAGATGGATATGACCTGTTTAAGATAATGTATGTATATGTCTTGCCCTTTGCGATTAGCCTTGAATCAAAATCATCATCAACATCTTGAGCATCCTTTATCACAATATCAGAAGGGAGAAGGCTGTTTAAAGCCCTTTGAATGGAAATCGTTTTTATTGTTGTATTTGTTTTGAAATTTGCAGCCTGACTAATAGCATGCACCCCTGCATCGGTCCTGCTTGCGCCCCTAAGTTTTACATCCTCGCCTGTTATCTTTTTTATCGCAACCTTTATTGTCCCCTGAATTGTAGGCAGTCCCTGCTGCTCCTGCCAGCCGACATAGTTAGTGCCTTCATATTCAATGAGGAGTTTGATATTGCGCATAATAGCCTTACGCCTTTAGCCTATAAATACTCCCTTATCAAAACCTCTGCAATCTGGACAGCGTTCAGGGCGGCGCCCTTTCTTATATTGTCAGACACAATCCACATATTTATCCCGTTTGGTATAGTATCGTCCTCTCTTATCCTGCCAACAAAAACTTCATCATGCTCTGAAGCATCAACAGGCATTGGATAGATTTTATTTTGAGGGTCATCAAGAACCTTTATGCCCTGTGCATTGGAAAGGAGTTTTTTAACCTCTTTTGCTGTGATTTTCTTTTCTGTTTCTATATTAACGCTTTCTGAATGGCTGTTGAACACAGGCACACGCACAGCAGTTGCACTTACCTTTATTAAATCATCCCCCATAATTTTCTTTGTCTCATTTACCATCTTCATTTCTTCCTTTGTATAACCGTTTTCAAGGAACACATCTATCTGAGGAATGCAGTTAAATGCAATCTGATGAGGGAATACCTTTTTCTCAATACCTTTCATATTGAATAATGCCATCACCTGTTCTGATAGTTCATCCACTGCCTCTTTGCCAGCGCCTGAGACCGCCTGATATGTTGACACAACTATCCTCTTTATCCTCACAGCATCGTGTATAGGCTTTAATGCGACAACCATCTGGATTGTTGAGCAGTTCGGGTTTGCAATGATATTTCTTTTTTTATATTCACCTATCGCCTTTGGATTCACCTCTGGCACAACAAGCGGAATATCTGTCTCCATCCTGAACTCTGATGTGTTGTCAATAACAACACACCCTGCCTTTGCGGCAATCGGCGCATAGACCTTTGAAACAGATGCGCCCGGTGAAAAGAGTCCAATGTCTATACCTTCAAAAGTCTCTTCTGAAAGGAGTCCCACCTTCTCCTTCTTGCCTCTAAATTCAAGATATGTCCCAGCAGATCTCTCTGACGCAAGGAGTTTGAGCTTGTCAACAGGGAAATTGCGTTCCTCAAGTATCCTTAAAAACTCCTTCCCAACCATGCCTGTTGCACCTGCAATTGCAACATTGTATTTTTGCTTTTCCATCTAAAAAAACCTCCCTCTGAACTCTACCACCCTGTCTTGGTTCCTGATTCGTTAATTGTTAAATTGGCAGTGCCTTGAACTGATCCCCTTTCAGGGACAGCAGTGGCAGTATATGCAGTATTTGATGTTGCATTAAGGTTATATCTGTAATTTGCAACAGCGCCGCTAACTGATTTTTTAGGCTGAAAGGATGTAAGCCATGATGAAAACCCATTGGTAGTTACATTTCCACTGCTGTCATTTTGCCATGTATATGTTGTGGGGAAACTTGAAGCAGGTGAATATTTCCCATTATCCGTATAATATGTCTCCAGAAGCATTGAGAGTGTCTGGAGGTTTGACTTTGCCTCGCTTTTTGCACTTGCACTCATATAACTGCTGTATATCGGGATAGCAACAGATGCAAGAATAGCAAGCAGGGCAATCACAACAAGTAGTTCTATAAGTGTAAAGCCTTTGTATCTTTTCATACATCCCCCATCTCTACCCCTAAAAGTTTTAACTGGTTTTCAAGTTTTTCCCGCCACTCTATATCATCCAATGGCACTTTTTCATACGCAATCCTGTATATCATAACCGCCTCATCTATCTTCCCAAGCATAAAGGCAGCAGAACCTAAATCATATAAGTCTTTATACCCTGTGTTGTATGCAAATATATCAATACCCCTTTTCAAAGAATCGTAAGCCTTTTTGTAATCCTTTAGTTTCATATATGTAAGTCCCATCTCTCTATATATACCTGATTTTGCTGCAGCATCAGATTTCTTTAATGCTGTCTTATAATAGGATATTGCCTCGCTGTATCTGTTAAGACCATTAATAGAGATAGCCTTTAACCTGTAGCCTGTTGCCACATCAGGGTAGTTTTTTATTATCATATTCGTATAGGTAACTGTCTTTTCATAATCCTTTTCTTTATTGTGAATCATTGCCATAATCTGATTTAATATACTTGATGATGGATATATCTCAAGAAGTTTTGATATTGTTTTTTTTAATTGGTTTATATCATTTTTACCTATGACCGAATCTACATCCCTGCCGTATATTCCAAACGGGTCTATATCTTTTAGTTCGTATTCTTTTGCAAGAACAGGGTGGAGGGCATTATTGATATAAAGAATCTCTGCATCATCGAAAAATATTATAACATACTGCGGAAACTTTTTAATTATATCTTTGAAGACCTTATTGCCTATCTGAACACTGATAAATGTTGGGTTGTATTTCTCAAGCACCTTTTTAAGAGTCCATTCATTGGTAAAGGCATTGTCAGCTGTGTAAAAATCCTCATCCTTAAAAAAAAACGGCACCTCCATATCCATAAATATCTTGTATTTCGGGTGCAGCATCCATTGGAGATAACCGCCGTTGTTTGGATGATTTAAGATATTACCGCCAACCTTAATATGATTTAAAAATGTAACAATACCTTCAGGCAGATTTTTATTTGAAAATGGATACCTTGGCGGGTTGCCAAAACTATTTTTAAAATATGTAAATGACATAAATAGCAATATTGCCATAATAAATATCTTTGCCTTGCCATTCAACCATGCTGATGAACCAAATGCACAATTTCTCATTACAGGCAGACTTAATAAAAGAAACTCGTAACGGAATCTTCCCAATTTTGTTAAAAGAAATAACCCTCCGATAAGCATTAATAGATGGCTTATTCTGATGTTTTTGCTCCAGATAGATTTTACTGCTGATATACATATCGCTACAAAGAGTATATTGAATATTGTATCAAAGGACGGAATAAGTTTAATAAATTCAAATACAAGAAGTTCGTCTAAACCTGTTTGTCTGAATTCATTGATATATACAGATGCATACGCTGTTGATACAAAAGGGACCCCCATTAGTTTTGCCCCATGGGGTGTTAAATATATCATCCCGAGTGAAAGGACTGCAGAGATGATAAAGGGGTATTCTTCTCTTTTAATATGCTCCCTGTTCTTTATATGGGTAATGAAAAATTCCGCAAGATAAGACAGAATTATGAGGAATACAACAGGATATTCAATCCCGTGCAGATTAAACCACAGGATTGAAAAAAGGGGCAATAGATAAAGTAGTCTTTTTGGCTGAAATTCAAATATGTAAATAAACAAGAGTATAAAAAGGTATGTAAAGGTATGGGGTCGGACAAGGGTATATCTTGGTATTAGAAATAAGAGGCAAAGGGTAAAGATTATAAGAAAATAGATATATTTATCTTCATCCTGCCTTTTCAAGAGAAGACACAATACAAGAAAAGCAGCGGCAAGATAGGTAATAGCCCTTAAAAAAACCAGACCATAGTAATCAAAAAATGAATAGACCGCATATACCAGAACTTGAAAAAGCCAGTAATAATCAACCCACTGTCTTGGCGGTTGTATAAATGAAAAGAAACTGTCTACAGGCAAGTGCCTGTTTGTAATTATATATCTCCCGCTGTTTAAGTGATACCAGAGGTCTGTATCACCTGCTATGATAGGCCATCTCAAGAAATAATAAGCCGCTGCAGACAAGAGAATAAATATCAGGAAATAAGTGTATCGTGCTGAAGTTAAATAAGAATTAAACTCATTGTAAAGTGATAATGGTTTCATCTAAACAGGTTGTATTTAACAATGCAGTAAACTGCCCACAATCCGTCTTCCCAATTGATTTTTTTACCTTCTGTGTAGGTCCTGCCATAATATGATATGCCTACTTCATATATACGGCATTCCTTTTTTGCGACTTTGGCAGTGATTTCAGGTTCAAACCCAAAACCGTTTTCTTCTATTTCAATTGACTGGATAATCTCTCTACGGAATGCCTTATAGCATGTCTCAATATCGGTTAAGTTAAGATTGGTCAGCATATTAGATAGAAATGTCAATATGCCGTTTCCAACACGGTGCCAGAAATACAATGTACGATGCCTTTCTCCGCCAATAAACGGGAGCCGAAAACCACATCTGCCCTATCTTGAACTATAGGCGCAATAATCTTTGAATATTCATTAGGGTCATATTCCAAATCAGCATCCTGAATAATGATAATATCGCCTGTCGCGTATTTAACCCCTGTCCTTACTGCAGCGCCTTTCCCCAGATTCCTTTCATGATAAAAAACCTTATCTACTTCTTTTTCAATTTCATTTTTAAGGTGCTGCCGCGTCCCATCTGTAGAATAGTCATCAACAATAATAATTTCTTTTTTATTCGGCAGCGCCTTTTTAACAGCATCTACAATTGTCTTAATGGTTGTTATCTCATTGAAACATGGGATAATTACAGAAAGTTTCACCCTTGCCTCTCCATATACTCCTTTGCCTGATAGATAAACGCCTCCAGTCTGCTCTTTGAGTTTGTATCCTCAAGTCCTTCATAGACCATGTTTATATATGGTATGTTATTGTTTTCCTCCTTAACCTTTTTCAGCAAGGCATTTACAACAGTCCCTGGCATGCATGTAAATGGCATTGCATTGACAATACCGTGTGTGCCTTTGCGTATGTAGTCCATTGCCTTGCCAACTGATAGTATTGCCTCTCCTTCAAAGGACTCATGGATATAAGGGGAAGCGAGGTTCATTATCTCTCGTATTTCCGGTTCATGCCCTCCCCTTAAATCACCATCAAGAATATGCAATGTTTTATGCTCGTCCTTCCTCTGAAAAAAATCATGCATAACAGTTCGCAGATAATTTGAATAATGCCCCCTCTCCCGGTTCCTCTTTTTTGCACAATAGTTTGTGTAATATATCCACTCTGCAATCGGCGGCATCCTGACCTCTGCACCAAGTGATTCCAACTGCTTTACGAGATTATTGTTGCTGAATCTGTTGCTCCTGACATATATCTCGCCTACAACACCTATAATCGGCTTGCCCTCGGGTTTATAAACCGCTATTTTTCCAAACTCCTCTTTTGCCTTTCTTAATTCCCCTTCAGGGAACCTCCTCTGCCTTATTGCATCGCAGATTTTATAAAGGCATCTCCAATAAGCATCCTCTGCCTCCCCGGGATTTTTCTCGTATGGTCTTGTCTCCCTGAGTTTTTTCTCAAGTGTATCTATTGCCACAATCCCCCACCAACACAGTCTTGTGAAGTCTCCGCCAACCATCCCGAGTTCCTTATAAAAAGCCTCATCCTGGTCAGGGGCATATACAGGCACATTATTGAACCCAAGTTCATCAAGAACAAGCCTATGGTATCTGTTGTATTTTCCGAACCTGCACGGGCCATTGCCTGACGGCATAAAGAATGCTGAACATTCGGGCTTAAAATCACACCTCTTTGTTATCTTTACCATATCGCCTGTTGTGATTATGCACGGATAGCACTCCCTTCCAGATGTGTATCTCCTGCCCAATTTAAGTGTCTCATCATCAGGCTCAGGTATTACCTCTGCATCCAAACCGCATGACTGAAATGCCGCTGCCATCGCATATGCGGCATCAGCCATATTCGGCAGATAAATCTTCTTTTTAAGCCCTGTCCTATGAACAGGCTGCTTTTCAATGGTTGTCTTGGGTCTTGGGTCTTGAGTCTTGAGTCTTATGTTTTTAAGGCTGTCCATAAACGCCTCGCACCTTGTAACAGCCCCTGCATCTGCTGAATGTTCATCAATCTCAAGTTGTAAAAAAGGCTTGCCCTTTGACATATCTTTAAAGAAGTGGGTTATGAACGAATCAGGACCGCAGCCAAAGTTTGTGATATAGACCGCATAGAGGTTCGGCATGTCCCTTAAGAGTTTTGCTGCTGCTATTATCCTCTGACCTGAACGCCAGTAAATATCTACTGCTATTGCATCATCAATTGCATCATCAAGAGGCAGCATGTCAAACGGGATTGCCAAGATATTCATATCCATAAGTTTCTGGGGAAGTTCAAGGTTTATGCCGTTGTCCATTGTATTGTAAGGTCTGCCGACAATCACAAGCGCAATCTCATTAGATTTTATTTTTTTGACTGCATCTTCTCCAATCTTCATACGCTTGTTGTGGAATATCCTCTGGGACGACCATGCAATATCCAAAGCCTTATCAACCTCTGCTTTATTCCTGCCCAGCATATAACCGAATTCGTAAAAATCCTTTTTCACATACCTTTCACGCTTATTAAAATGGATAACAGGCTTTAATATCTCTACGTCCAATGCCTTAAAATCAAATGCCGATGCTGTAAGATACGGCATAGTCTGGACATAAGGACAGTGGTATGTAAATGCATGCCCTTCTTTTGCAGGTTTTAGATTTATTATACTGGGTATAAATATCTTCTTAACACCTTTGTTTATTAAATCCTGCACATGACCGTGTGCAATCTTAATCGGGAAGCATGTCTCTGTAACAATCCTCTCAACACCTTCTCTTATGATTTCCCTGTTGGTTGGAGACGAAAGAATTACCTTATATCCAAGTTCATTGAAAAATGCCTTCCAAAACGGATACATCTCATAGATAAAAAGCGCTCTCGGGACACCTATGGAAGGCACATCATCCGGAAGTTTTCTACCCTTATATGAACCATAAAGCGCCTTTTCCCTCTCCTGATATAAATCCGGCAGATGGTTGTGTTTATCAGATGCCCTGTTTATGTCATATTTCTCACATCTGGAACCGTAATATAAAGGTTTTTCCCCTTCAACTGTAACCTGCTTTATATCGCAGACATTTGCGCAGTCCCTGCACTTAAAGGATGTGAGTGTATATTTCTTTTTACTCAGATCAAAACCCTTGAATTTAGTTCTGACCCATGACCCATGACCCATGACCCTTTCTTCTTTTGCAAGCATTGCAACACCAATAGCACCTGTAACATCATGGTTTTCAGGCACTGTAATCTTCTTGCCTGTAACAATTTCAAACGCAGATACAACACCGAGGTTTGCCGCTGTCCCACCCTGAAAGAATATATTATTCCCTATCCTCCTGTCCCCAACAACACGATTAAGGTAATTGTGGACTATGGAATATGAGAGCCCTGCAGCAAGTTCATCCTTTTTAGCGCCGTTTTGCTGGTGATGTACCATGTCTGATTCTATGAATACTGTGCATCTTTCGCCCATAGACGCGGGCGAGCCGCAGGAAAGGGCAAGATCGGAAAATTCATTTTTTATAGATATGCCGAGTTTTTCTGCCTGCTCTTCAAGGAATGAGCCTGTTCCTGCAGCACAGACCTTGTTCATCTCAAAATCAACAACCACACCGTCTTTTAAGGCAATGTATTTTGAATCCTGTCCGCCTATCTCAAAAATCGTATCAACTGTCGGGTCAATATGGGCAGCGGCAGTAGCCTGCGCAGTAATCTCATTCCTTATGCAGTCTGCGCCAACAAAATCACCTGTTAAATACCT
>JACRPW010000071.1 GCA_016223005.1 Deltaproteobacteria bacterium
CTGCAATTAGTTGTATAAACCACGGTATATCAATATTTACAGGACATCCGCCGACGCACAATGGATTTTTGCACTGGATGCACCTCTTTGCCTCAAGCATTGCAGCCTCTTCTGAATAGCCGTAGGGAACTTCATAAAAATTCCTTACCCTCTCCTTTGGAGGCTGTTCAGGCATCGGCTGTTTAGGGATTTTTATTCGTTCTTTTACTTCTTTTGGATCCATCTATGTCTCCTAATATAAATGTCAAATATCAAAATGTAAAAATCAAAATGACAAATCAAGATTCAAAAATTTATAAAAATAACTCCTTAATTTTGATTTTTGATATTTAATTTTTGATTTTACTTTGGATTTCTTTTTGGCATTTGGATTTTGAAATTTGCGATTGTGTTAAATATTTTTCTTCTCATAACATCTCTCGCCCTCATGATATGTAAACTCTTCCATTGCAATCTTTTCCTGTTTGAGATAGCCCCTGTTTCTCCTGATAAGTTCCTCAAAATCAACCTTGTGCCCGTCAAATTCAGGTCCGTCAACACAGACAAACTGAGTCTTGCCTCCGATTGTAACCCTGCATGCGCCGCACATACCTGTGCCGTCAACCATTATTGGGTTAAGGCTCACAACTGTTGGAATATTATATGGTTTTGTTGTATTAGCAACCGCCCTCATCATTGGTATTGGTCCTATGCCTATAACAATATCAATCTTTACTTTATCATATATTAACTTTTGAAGTATCTGGGTTACAAAACCATGATGTGCGTAACTGCCGTCATCTGTTGTTATATAGAGTTCATCACTGGTGTTTTTCATCTCGTTTTCAAGGATAAGGAGTTCTTTTGTCCTTGCGCCTATGATTGATACCACTTTATTGCCAAAAATTTTCAATGCCTTTGCAATAGGATAAACAGGTGCAGCCCCGATACCGCCGCCCACACAAACTGCTGTGCCAAAATTTTCTATATGGGTGGGTTTGCCCAAAGGGCCCACCACATCAAGGATAGCATCTCCTTTTCCCAATGCCCCAAGCATAGCCGTTGTTTTACCCACCTCCTGAAATATCAGGGTTATTGTCCCGTTTTCATTATCTGAATCAACTATTGTGAGGGGTATCCTTTCGCCATGCTCATTTAACCTCAAGATTACAAACTGCCCTGCCTTTCTCTTCTTTGCAATCTTTGGCGCCAGCACCTTGATTTGATGAACAGTGTGGGAAAGAAGTTTCTTTTCTACTATCTCAAACATAAAGTATAACTCCTTAAGTTTAATGGCAGTAACTCATACTAAAATTCAACATATATTGTCAATTTGATTTTATAAGTGAATCCCCTGTCATTTCATGAGGTTTATCAATCCCCATGAGTTCAAGGATGGTTGGTGAAATATCTGATAGTCCGCCTTCCTTAAGGACAATGCCTTTTTTGCTGTCATCAATTAATACAAACGGCACAAGATTGGTTGTATGGGAAGTCAAAGGTTCGTTTGTTTCATAGTCTAGCATCTGTTCAACATTGCCGTGGTCAGATGTAATTATTGTTATCCAGCCATTATCCCTTGCCTTTGCTACAATCTTTCCCAGACATTCATCTACTGCCCTGCATGCCTTTATCGCAGCCTCCATAATGCCTGTATGTCCAACCATATCACCATTGGCAAAGTTTATAAGAATAAATTTATAATCCCTATCCAGATGTTTTAAAACCTCATCTGTTATAAGGTAGGCGCTCATTTCAGGTTTTTTATCGTATGTCGGCACATCCTTTGGTGACGGGATAAGGATTCTATCTTCATCTGTAAATGGCTTTTCTATACCGCCGTTGAAGAAAAATGTTACATGGGCATACTTTTCTGTTTCCGCAATCCGCAGTTGCTTGAAACCATAACTACTTATGACCTCGCCAAGTATATTTTTCAGATTCTGCGATGGGAATGCGACAGGAAGATTAAACCCAGAGTCATACTCTGTAAGACATAGAAACACTGACAATTCTGGTTTTATGCCCCTGTCAAAGAAGGCAAAATCATCCTGTGTAAATACCTTTGTTATTTCCCTTGCCCTGTCTGCCCTGAAATTAAAAAATATTATGCCGTCTCCATTATCTATTGTTGCAACAGGTTTATCGCTGCTTGTTATTACAGTAGGAAGAATAAACTCATCTGTTTCTTTTCTATCATATGCATGGCTCATAGCAGACACAGGTTCATCTGCATACCTCCCCTGTCCTAACCTCATTGCCCTGTATGCCTTTTCAACCCTCTGCCATCTGTTATCTCTATCCATTGCATAATATCTGCCAGTAATCGTTGCTATCTTGCCAACCCCTTTTACATTTATATAATCCTGCAAGTGTTTTATATGCGATATTCCGCTTGTGGGCGGTGTATCCCTTCCATCCATAAAGGCATGGATAAAGACATTTTTAAGCCCTTCCTGAGCCGCCGTATCAATCAAGGCAAACAGATGTTCAGTATGACTATGGACACCCCCGTCTGATACAAGTCCAATGAGATGCAATCTGCTGTCTTGTTTTTTGACACACTGCATTGCCTGTTTAATTTTAGGATTTTTATAAAATCCCCCTGTCTCAATTTCCTTATTTATCCTTGTCAGTTCCTGATAGATTACCCTGCCTGCTCCGATTGTGAGATGCCCCACCTCTGAATTACCCATCTGTCCTTCCGGAAGACCTACTGCACGACCTGAACACCCAAGTTTTGTCCAAGGATATTCCTTAAAAAAGGTTGTAATATTTGACAGCCCTGCAAAAAAAAAGGCATTCCCTTCTTTTTTGGGATTTATCCCCCATCCGTCAAGGATAATCAGTATAAGCGGTTTTGTTGACATATCAAACCTTATAAACCCTCTGCATCCATTGTATTCCATAATCTGCAATTAGGGCACCTGTCAAGCCATTCACCTGTTGCAAACTTACAAATTCTGCATGTAAATACAGGTGTAAAATGAGAGGCATCAAGGGCATTTTTATAACTTTTGGCAGATTCTTCAAACCGTCCCCGTCTTGCATAAGATTCTGCAAGGAGAAGATACTGATATTTTGTCCCTTCATCTTCTTTTAAAAGCATTTCAAGTTCTTTTATTGCCTCGTCTATCATCTCAAGTTTTAGATAAAGTCTTGCCAGAAATGTCATTAAGTTCCTATCATCTGGATGAAAGTTTATGGTTCTTTTATACAATCTTATAATCCTGTAAGGAAGCGACTCTTTGATATATAGTCCTTCAATCTGCAGAAACAATGCTATGTTACGGTATCTCCTGTATGCCCTTTCCCATACCTTTACTGCAGAAGATACATTGCCCTTCTTATATAAGACATTCCCCTTTAAAATATAGGCAGGTATAAAACTATCGTCAGCATTCAATATCTTCTCAATCTGCTCCAGTGTTTTATCAAAGATTCCCTCATTATAAAATACCTTTGCTGTTTCATATCTTATACCATTAAGAAGATTAACTTCCTTTTTAAACCTGTCTATACCATTTTTTTGTGCATATGCAGTTAGGAATTCCTGCGGAGAAAGGGCACCCTGCATCTATACGCATATCCCTTAATATCTTCATGGCATGAAGACCCTTTGGTTCCTTTTTAAGATAATCACCAAGCAGATTATAAGCCGTGTCTCTTTTATCTAAAGTTAAATAACACTCAACAAGTTTAAGGAGTATTTCAGAATTTAACGAGTTTGCCAAAAGACCCTTTTTAAGTATATCCTCTGCCTCATTTAGTCTATTATCCATAAGATATGTTTCACTAATCTTTATATATGTATCAGTATGTCCAGGGTCTTTTGCGAGGGAATTATTTAAAAGGACCATTGCCTTATGCATATTACCGTTTAATATGTTTTCAACTCCCTCAAGATAGAGGTTGTGAGCGATGGATGCCCTTTTTATTAATCTCCTATCCTTCCAGTCATTGATAATATTTTTAACATCACTTAAAACAATAACTACAGCAGAAAGGAGCATACCCAGAATAAAAAAGATAAATGATAGGATGATAACAGGAAGGAGAATCCCTTTATCCTTAACAAAATAGACCTTAACCGACTCAGGATTTAATAAATAAAGGTAGATAAAGATTGGTAGAATAATTATAAGCAGGAGGAATTTTGACTTCAAACTCATATCAGATATTTATACAGGGCGTCATAACTTTGCATACCTGCGTTGTTCTGATGCTCTGTACCTGTCTGCCGTGCTGGCACAGGCAGGTGCGGCTTTATTTATGTCGTTATGTATAATTGCGGCGCCTCTGCCCAGAGTCCTTCCAAGTCATAAAAATCTCTTACAGGTTCAAAGAAGATATGGAGTATAATATCTCCATAGTCTAACAGCGCCCATCTGCCGCTAGCAATGCCTTCGGTGCCAATGGGAACGAGCCTCTTCTTTTTTAATCCCTGTTCTACAAACTCTGCAATTGCCTGCACCTGTCTGTCTGATGTGCCGTGACATATAACAATATAATCAGCAATGGATGACAGCCCTTTTACATCTAGTATGATAATCCCCAGAGCCTTTCTCTCTGCAGCAAGACTTGCTATATATAGAGCCTTTTCCTTAGAATCCATACCTATTTGTTCAGGCTACCCTTTTGTTTTGCAATAATCCCTGATATGATATTTTTAAGTTCTTCATTCTTTAATGGAGCGGTCAATTCTTCAATTGCCTTTTTTTCTTCATAAGTCAAACATGGCTTTGTTATCTTTACCTGTTGTTTAATATGGAGAGGTTTATCAATATATCCTATCCTGAATATTACATCAGATATAATGTCTCTCTCAAGGTGTTTATTCACATTATTTATTATATCTTTTTTATGATATTTAAGTTCCTCCATCCATACTGAATCTGCAACTGCAACATAAAGGGTTTTCCCTACTATCTTTGCAGGCATTGTTGACCTTGAGATACTATGACCTACCACCTTGTCCCATACGCCAATTATCCCAACTTCATTTATCCTGCCCTCAATGCCCAGATTTTTAAATGAACTCCTAAGGACAGACTTTATATCAATAGGGTTTTTAAGTCTTTCTCTTGTCTTACGGCTTCCCATTTTTATTTAACCTGCCGCCTAAATATTGACCTGCAACAGCACCAATTACAACCAGCGGGATAACCCTGTAATCCACACCCATAGCCCATCTAATAGCGATAATAAACGGTATTGGCAAATGTATGTACAAAAACCATTTAATGGAAAATTTGTTTGATGCTGCCCTTAGATATCCGAATGGAAGGTTAAGTGCAAATGCGGCAATGGCAAGAATAGTAATATAAAACAACCCTTTCTCCTTATCACTTCTTTTTTAAAGATAACAATTCATAAATCTGTTTGTCAATACATAATATCGTTTAAAAACCCCGACCTACAATTTAACTGTCAAGGATGTTTGCCGCTGAATTGATAGGTGCTATACTTTTTATACAGGCATTGTCGGACTTTTAGGCACAGTGATTTGGGATATGAAGATTTGAAGAGCTGTTCCGCGCTCGGCATGCATGGAAAATAAAGCGGTAGAAAGGATGTGAGTATTATGGCAAGAGTAAAGGGGACAGGTGTCCTTGCCACTTGTAATTACTTGTTGTCTTCTTCCATGCCCTTGGGCTTGTGATGCGCAATACCCTTGTGGCAGTCAATGCAGGTCTGTTTGTCGCGCTGTGCCAGTTCGTGCGGCTTGACCGCACGCTGTTTCTGTTTCTCGACATTCATGCCCTTAAAACTATGGCAGTTGCGGCATTCTCGCGAGTCCGAGCCCTTCATCCGCTTCCACTCGAGTTTGGCGAGCGACAGCCGTTTTGCCTCAAATTTCTCAGGAGTATCTATGGTGCCCGTGATCTTGCCATAGAGCTCGAATGCCGACAGGGTCTTGCGGGCTATTTTGTGCACCCAGTCCTTGGGAACATGGCAATCCGAGCACACCGCCCGTACACCGGTACGGTTAGAGTAGTGAACAGTCTCCTTGTATTCCTGATAAACCGTGTCACGCATCTCGTGGCAGGAAATGCAGAACTCTAACGTGTTGGTCGCTTCCATTGCGGTGTTGAAACCGCCCCAGAAGATGATGCCGGAGAAGAAGCCTACTACCAGCAGTGCCAGCAGGGAATATTTTGCGCTGGGTTTAGTCAGGGTTCCCCAAAGTCCGGGATGTTCTTGGAATGCCATCAATGCCTCCTAAGTAAAATTTCAGCACCGCGAAGATAACCCTTTAGACAGGTTGTGTGAGAAATATATATTTAAATTTATTGCCCCCCCTTATATATCAGTAATAAAATCATGTCAAGGCTTTTTTGTAGACAGAACAGAGATGTGTAGATAGGACAACCACCCCCTTTACCGTCCTATGATACAGCATAAAAAGTCAACTTGTCGTCTGCCCAATTTTTATGCACCTCTGATGAATATAAAATCACAAAAAAATAGCCACCCTCAAATTTGTCCAATAAAATAGACTGTTAGCCTTTTGGCACTATAATTGCTGTCATAATATCTGTATGCTGGGAAGAAGTGTCATAATCATAGATGATAAGCCTGACCAAAGGTTTGTATTAAAGGGTCTCTTAACGGACATCGGATGCAGTGTTATAGGTGAAGGCGCATCAGGCATAGATGCTGTTAAACTAATGCAGGACAAGACGCCTGATGTTGTATTCATGGATGTTTCTATGCCGGGTATGGACGGCATAGATGCTGTAAATCTGATAAAGAACTTAAATCCTGTGCCTGTTATACTCCTTACTGGCAAAAGGGATGAAGAGACAATCAAAAGGGCAATGGATGCAGGTATATTTGCCTTACTTATAAAACCTGTCCGAGAAGAAGAACTTATGCCTGCCATAGAACTTGCCATTGCAAGGTTTAAAGAGTTTAATACGGTCATGAAAGAGAATCAGGATTTAAAAGAGGCGCTGGAGGCGAGAAAGATAATTGAGCGGGCAAAGGGGATACTTATGAAAAAGGAAGGACTTTCTGAAAAAGAGACCTTCACCTTTATACAAAAGACAAGCATGGACAGGAGGCAGTCTATGAGAGAGGTTGCCCTTGCGATCATATCTGCGTTTGAAGGGAAAAAGAATTGAAACCCATTCTTGTAATCCAGCATGTTGAACACGAAGGGCTTGGAACTATTGAAGACATCCTTCTCAAAAGAGGCTTTTTGCCTGATTTTGTAAATACATCAAAAGATAGTCTTCCGAAAACTACGGATGACTATTCAGCCATTATCATCATGGGCGGACCAATGGGTGTGTATGAATCTCAAAAATATCCATTTATAGATGATGAGATAAGGCTCTTAAAAAACGGCTTAATAAAAGAGATTCCGATGCTGGGGATATGTCTGGGCGCGCAACTCATTGCAAAGGCAGCAGGTGCAGATGTTTATAAAGGCAAGAAAAAAGAGATAGGCTGGTATAAGATAAGTTTGACGAATGATGGCAAAATGGATGAACTCTTTAAAGGTCTGCCTGATGACTGGACAGTGTTTCAATGGCACGGTGATACATTTGATATACCAGACGGCTGCAGATGCCTTGCATCATCCGACCTGTTTCCGAACCAGATAATAAAGGCAGGAAAGAATGTTTACAGCCTCCAGTTTCATCTTGAGGTAACAGGGGATATGGTAAAGGAATGGATAGATGTTAATAATGAGGAATTAAAATCCGTGAAGGATTATATTGATGCTAAAAAGATAATAGAAGAAACACCGATGTTTATAAAAAAACTAAATACTTATGGGGAAATCATTTTCAATAGATTTTTTGATTTGATTGATTGATAAATGGGCATACCATGAGTAAAACTTGTGCAAGATTCAAACCTAAAGGTTTGAGTTACAACCGTAACTCAAGGCTTTAGCCTTGAAAATACTGGATTTTCAGTTTTG
>JACRPW010000072.1 GCA_016223005.1 Deltaproteobacteria bacterium
CTGTCGGTATCTTTCCTGATTTTCTGCTGATAATGGTTTTTTACCTTGGTTTGCACAGTAAATCGCCCGCCCATGCAAAAAGTAAAGAGGGAATAGAAGGGGTAATCCTATCTTTTCTCTTGGGGCTTATTGCAGATATTTTTTCAAGCGGTGTTATCGGCGCAACATCGTTCGGACTTGTATTTATCTTTATATTGACACATCTGCTTTCCGGTAAGATGACATTTGATGTGCTCCCTGTAAAGACAGGCGGGGTATTTATAATGACATTATTAAAGGCAAATCTGGTATATGTGGTTTTAAGAATGCTGCTATTTGACAGGAATATCCCATTTTATATATATGCTGTACCATCAGCAATAATTACGACAGTAGTAAGCCCTTTGGTGTTCAATCTCCTTGACAGGATAGAACAATGGGAAGCAGGTAGCAGAAGGATATGATGGGCTTCGTTTCTTGTCATGGGAACAGCGGCGGCGAAAGGAGTCCTGTCTTCTCATGCAGACCACACATTATATTCATATTCTGCACAGCCTGCCCTGATGCGCCTTTTACAAGATTGTCTATCACAGAAACTACAACAACCCGATTTGTCCTTTCGTCAACCTTTATGCCTATGTCGCAGAAGTTTGAGCCCTTGACCTGTTGAATGTTTGGTAGAACGTCTTCCGGCATGATTCGGATAAAAGGTTCGTTACTGTAACATTTTTTATATGCATCAAAAATCATTTCCTTTTGACTTTTGACTTTTGACCCCTGCTTACTGCCTGCAGGGGCAGGCTTTTGAGTTTTTATATCTGCATACATCGTGCTTAAAATCCCCCTGTTTACTGGCAGGAGATGAGGCGAAAACGATACAGTAATCTTTTCTTTGGCAATATGAGACAGACACTGCTCTATCTCTGGTGTGTGCCGATGCTCTCCAATCTTATAAGCCTTGAACCCTTCATTAGCCTCAACGAATGATGTCTCAAGTTTTGCCTCTCTGCCAGCGCCCGACACACCGCTCTTTGAATCTATGATTATTGTATTGGTATCTATTAATTTATTTTTTATAAGCGGCATAAGTCCAAGTATTGCTGATGTTGGATAGCAGCCCGGGTTTGCAACAAGTTGGGCGTTTTTTATTTTTGGACGATAGATTTCAGGCAGTCCATACACAGCCTTTTTAAGCAAATCCTTTGCAGTATGTTTTTCATACCATGTTTCATAAACCTTTGGGTCTTTCAGACGGAAGTCTGCGCTTAAATCAATTACCCATATACCCCTTTTAATTATCTTTGGAATATACTCCATTGCTGACCTGTGTGGAAGACAGCAAAATACAATATCTGCATTAGTTATAGATTTTTGATTTGAGGGGTCAATAAATATGCCTTCAATGAAATTGCCCAGAAACGGAAAGACCTTTACTATGCCTTCGCCCTGATACTGTCTTGAAGTTACTGCAATAATCTCAACTTCAGGATGCCTTGAAAGAATCCGTAGAAGTTCAATGCCAGTATAACCACTCCCACCGAGTATGGAAACTTTAATCATAGTGCGACCCATTATTAATCACAAGACTGAAATTGCTGTCAATGGTTTTTATTCACCAAAAATCAATGTCTATTTTTGGGATTCAGTTGGTTTGCCCGCCATATAAGGCATCTATTGGCAGTGGGTAGATCCCACCCTGCGAGACTAGCAACTGTTTTATGAGTATCCCTTCAAGTAGCCCTGCATCACTTACTGTCATTTTATCAAAACCAAATCCTTGCATTGCCTTTAATACAATGGCTGTGCCCGGTATTATCAAATCCTCTCTCCCTTTTTCAAGGGAGAGGACATTCTGTCTTTCCATCAATGTAAGCGATGTAATATGTTTATATATACCCTTTACAGCATCGTATTTAAGGATATAATTATTTATCTTTTCAGGGCGGTATGTTTCGAGATTCTGGTCAATCGCAGCAAGGGTTGTAATTGTGCCGGCAGTGCCGATAAAAAGTTCAGAGTTTGGAGTTTGGAGTTTGGAGTTAAAAATCTTAAACTGCAAATCATAAATTGTCCTCTCAATTTCCATTTCCATATCTTGCAGTTCTTTTTGAGACGGCGGGTCGGATTTAAGATAATTTTCTGTCAGATGCACAACACCCATCTCCATGCTCCATGAGCCAAGCATCTTGCCATGTTCTGCTAAAATAAACTCTGTAGAGCCGCCGCCAATGTCAATAACAAGACATTTGGGGACAGATTTGAAATCTGTCCCCATCCCTATAACTGACAAAACCCCAAGTGTAGATAGTTCTGCCTCTTCATTACCTGATATAAGATTTACCTTTATTCCTGTCTCATCAAATACCCTTTTAATAAATACATCTTTGTTCCTAGCCCTGCGGACAACACTTGTGGCGGCAGCAAACACATCTTTTACACCATGCCCTTTTATAATATTAGTAAATATCCTTAAGGTATCTATTGTCCTTTCTATTGATGTTTCTGCAATGCCAATATCCTCTGTAAAATTTCCCCCAAGCCTTGTGATAATCCTTTTAACTGTTAGAGGTTTGAGTTTACCGCCATCCAATTGAGCAATAAGAAGACGCAGTGTATTTGTGCCAATATCTATTGAAGCATATCTTTCCCTCATTTCTCATTTCTCATTGCTTATTCCTTATTTTTATACGCCTCCGAATATTCAATATAATTCTTCGCTGACCGTAAAATCCTTTCTACCTCTTCATCTTTAATTTGTCTTACAACTTTAGCAGGCATTCCCAAAACTAGACTCCTTGGAGGGATGATAGTCTTTTCAGTAATTAGGGCGCCTGCACCGATTATACATTCTTCTCCAATCTCTACGCCGTCAAGTATTATAGAACCCATACCTATAAGACATCGGTCTTTTATTACGCAGCCATGCAGAGTCACATTATGCCCAATAGTAATATCATGGCCTAGGACAACAGGCCAAACACCCTTTGTACCGTGGAGGACTGAATTGTCCTGAATGTTTGTCCTATTTCCAACCTTTATAAAATGCACATCCCCGCGCAATACTGCACCGCACCATATACTGGAATGCTCGCCGATTGCAACATCACCGATTATCTGAGCGTTTTCTTCTATATATACGGTGGGATGAATTTTAGGTAATATGGATTTATAGGGTCTAATCATTTACTCCTTCTCTCCTTCAACAGTCCATTCCATAAAATCGCACCAGAAACCTGTATCCACAATGGAGTCATATTCCCATCTCAAAAGTTTTAGATGCCCCTTCTCCATCTCAAGAAGATTTGTCAGAAGAACCTTTTCATTTGCATCACCGGCAGATTTAAGGTAACTGCCGTAAAAATGCACTGCATCCTCTTCTGACTTAATTGCAATATTCAGGGCATCAAGGTCTTCAGGGTTTTTACCGAGTTTTTTTATAAGTTCATTTTCTTCAGGAAATATAGGCAGTCCTTGCCCCCTGCTGTTATAGGCATTAAGTGCTTCATCATATGTAAGGACTCTGCCTGTCTCTTCAATAGACCCTACGATGGAGGATATTGCCTTTATATGGTCAAGTTCGTCATTTGCCAGATGTTTGAAGATGTTTTTCCCATGTTCATCCTCTGTAATCTCAGCAGCATGGAGATAAAATTTATACCCCATCAACTCTGTGTTGAGCGCTGTTTTCATATAAGCAATAATATTTTCTTTCACCTGAAAATACCTCGTATGAGGCTGACTGCCATGCTGGCAAACCGTCTAGTGTTAGTTAAAAACGATAGGCGAAAAGCGTAAAACAAAGGTACATTAGTTTTTAGTTTTTATCTTTGCATTTTTCGCTTCTCAGCATGCAGGGCAGTCAGCCTCATATAAATTTTCATCCCCCTTTGCCTGCCTGTCGGCAGACAGGTGAGCCAACAGCTCATGTGGGTTTCATATACTACTGAGAGCATAATATAGATTGCATCTACGTTGTTTTCAAAAACTGTCATGCCCGAATGTTTCTATCCCCGACAGAAACATTCGGGGACGCATCCAGAGTGTTCGTAATGGATTCCAGCTTAATGCTTGCGGGAATGACAAAGTTGAGGATTTCTTTTTGGGGGACGAAAAAGCAAACTATTTCATGCTCCCCGTAATAAGTTTTAAAAAATCACTCCACAATTTTGACTTTTGCATTTTGATTTTTGCATTTCCTTTATCTTCTCCCTGTATCTGTTCTGCCTGCCTTTTCTATTTCCTGTTTATGTTCCAGTGCCTCTCCCCTGATTTTAGCCTCACATTGACTACAGATAGTAGTAGGCGATGGTTTCCCGCATACCATACAGACCCTTCCCTGCTTATTGCCAGCAGGGACAAGTTTTTTGTCATCTTTCCTTTTATCTTCCATATATAATCCCTCTTGTCATGCCGGCATATTATTCGTATCGGGCATATTTATACAACTGCCATTTGTCATCTCTTTATTAAAGCAGGTTATCCTTAAAATTTCTATAACTAAAACCTGTTAGATTTGGTGTTTCTATCCCCTTATGCTGAATTAAAACCTTAAATGTAGAGCCCATACCGCCGGGCATGAGCAGTTCTTTTAGTTTTTGATTCCATTCCAATTGAGGTGCGCCTTTAATGGACAGGTCTTCTATTGTTTTAAATTCTTCAAGTATGCCAAGCGCCATAAGGAAATAAAACTGTGTTGTAAAACCTGTAACATCAAGCCCTGCCTCTTTCCCATATCTTGCAAGACCTGTCCAGTCAACATGAGATGTAATGTCCTGACAGCCAATCCTTGTATATGGGTTATCATTTATCTTGTGTTTATAATAGCACAAAAGGCCTCCATTTCTAAAGGTTTCATAAAATTCTTTTGCTGGGAGACCATAATCTATTGTGATAACAAAACCTTTCTCAAGAATGTCTGCCGCAGTTTTTATATATCTAACTGCCTCCAGATTTACCTCTATCCGCTGTCCGTTTATAGTGATGATGCCTTTTAGATATTCTGTTATTGCAGGGTCTGACGGAGTATCTAGAACTTCTGTAAATCCATCATTGTCAAGGGTTACATAGACTTCCTTGAGTATACCATTATCATTTGTAACAATATGCACAGGGAAGGCATCTATCAGTTCATTTGAGATTATGCAGCCTGTAACAAGGCTTCTGACCTCATTCAGAGAAGAATACCATGAAGATTGTGAACTGTTTTTTTGTTTACCGACAAGATTTATATCTACTATGACAGGATTTATTGATTTATAAAATTCAGAGGAAAAAGATTCTGAACATTCAATAATTTCTTTTAAAAGGGCAGCGCTTCCGGAGCCTGCTTCAATTATTGTAAATTCCGGAGGTTTGCCAAGAACCCCCCATATCTCAAAGAGCTGCCTGCAGATAAGTTTCCCAAAAATAGGATGGAGGGCAGGGCTGGTTAGATAATCCCCTTTTTTGCCCCAGACCTCTCTATCTGATGTGTAATAACCGAGATGCGGTTCGTATAGCGACATCTCCATGAAATCCCTGAAAGATATCATGCCTTTTTCAAGGATTTTATCCTGAATTATCTTAATCAGTTGAGGGCTGCCGTTTTTGATTTCTGCAAACGGCATTTCTAGTCCTTTAATATTCCCGCCTTTTGCAAAGCATCAAACACCTCACATCCTATTTTCTTATCCCCAGTGTTGTCTCCCATGTATCTGCATGTCCTTCCTCATCTGCAAGTATCTCCTCAAGCATGAGCCTTGTTGTTGGGTCGCCTTCTTCAACGCAGAGTTTGATATGCTCCTTATATCTTTTGATTGCCCCATTTTCTGCATTAAGGTCAGCCTCTATCATCTCTTTGAGACTGCCGCCCCGTTTTATAACACCGGGTTTTTGAACAGGTGTGCCGCCAAGATATACTATCCTTTCCGCGAGTTTCTCTGCATGCCTCATCTCATCAATGGATGTCTTTTTAAATATCTCAATAATCGCAGGACTCTCCATCCCCTCTGCCTCATAGTGGTGCCCCATATACTGGATTATTGCAGCAAGTTCCTCTGCCCTGTCCAGATTCAGTGCATCTATAATCTTTGTACTCATAAACCCTCCTTTATTTTTAATGATTTTAGTTTAAATTCTATCCTAACCCTAAAAATTGTCAAGAAGAAATAGGGCGGTGTTATTTAATTGCAAAGATAATGAAAATAATGAAAATATCTAGACATATTGTGGATAATGTAATAAATTACTATACACCATGCATATTTTAGGCATATCAGCATTTTATCATGATTCTGCCGCCTCTCTAATTAAAGATGGAGATATCATTGCCTCTGCACAGGAAGAGAGATTTACAAGAAAAAAACATGACCCTTCTTTCCCCATAAATGCGGTTAAATTCTGTCTCAATTACAGCGGTATTTCTCTGAATGAGGTTGATGCCATTGTCTTTTATGATAAACCTTTTTTAAAGTTTGAAAGGCTTCTGGAAACCTATTATGCATTTGCACCAAGGGGCTGGAGGTCTTTTCTGTCAGCCATACCGATATGGTTGAAAGAAAAGTTATTCTTAAAGAAACTCATATACGATGAACTGTCAAAGATTGATGAGATAGATAAGAAAAAGATAAGACTTTTATTTACAGAACATCATCTCTCCCATGCCGCAAGCGCCTTCTTTCCCTCACCTTTTAAGGAGTCTACTATCCTGACTATTGACGGTGTAGGCGAATGGGCAACTGCCTCTATATCCCACGGAAAAGATAATAGTATAACCATCCTTAAAGAACTGACATTTCCGCATTCACTTGGACTTCTTTATTCTGCATTTACATATTATCTGGGTTTTAAGGTCAACTCAGGTGAATATAAACTTATGGGGCTTGCACCTTATGGGGACCCAACATCAGAAAGGGTAAAAAGATACAAAGACCTTATCTGTTCAAATCTAATAGACATTAAAGACGATGGTTCTATATGGTTAAATCAGGAATATTTTGATTATGCGACAGGACTAAAGATGGTCAATGACGAAAAGTTTACGGAACTCTTTGGTGTTGCAAGGAGAAAACCTGAGTCAGATTTATTACAGGAACATTGTGATATGGCGTTAGCGATTCAAATGGTAACAGAGGATATAGTTTTTAAAATGGCTAATGAGGCACAGAAACTAACAAGGTCAAGGAACTTGTGTATGGCAGGAGGTGTGGCTCTTAACTGTGTGGCTAATGGCAGACTTCTGAAATCAAAACTGTTTGATGATATATGGATTCAGCCTGCCGCAGGGGATGCCGGAGGGGCATTAGGCGCTGCCTATACGGCATATCATATATATTACAATAAATCGCGCGCTACGGATGGCAAAAATGACAGGATGCAGGGTTCATATCTTGGTCCTGAATTTTCAAGCCTTGATGTAGAACTTATGGCAAGAACATATAAGGCAAGGCATACATTCTATGATGATTTTGAATCGCTCTGTGAGAAGACAGCAGAACTTTTGGACAAAGGTTATGCAATTGGATGGTTTCAGGGGAGGATGGAGTGGGGTCCGAGGGCATTGGGCAACAGGAGTATCATAGGGGATGCTAGGAGTCCTGAGATGCAGAAGAAATTAAATCTAAAGATAAAGTTCAGAGAGAGTTTCAGACCGTTTGCCCCTTCTGTGCTTTATGAGGATGAAGGTGAATACTTTGAAACGGACCATCCATCACCTTATATGCTTTTGATAGCAGATGTGTTGGAGAAGAGGAGAAACCCTTTGCCTGATGGGTATCACTCTATGCCTGTGAGAGAAAAACTTTATTATCTAAGGTCAGATATCCCTGCAATAACGCATCTTGATTATTCTGCAAGGCTCCAGACCGTGCATAAGGAAACAAATGAGAAATACTGGAAACTCATTCAGGCATTTAAGAAAAGGACAGGGTATGGTGTGATAGTAAATACGAGTTTTAATGTCAGGGGAGAACCTATAGTCTGCACCCCTGAAGATGCCGATAAATGTTTTATGCGGACAGAGATGAAGTATCTGGTAGTAGGTAATTTTATCTTTGATAAAAAAGACCAGCCAGAGTGGAGTGAAGCAATAGATTGGAGAGAGGAATATGGGTTGGATTAAGAGATGGGTAATGAATATAGGGTTAGTCCTTATCAGTATAGTTATTGCCGCACTTCTTGCAGAGATTGTCTTGAGATTTACAGAGTATAGATTATTAATGATACCAAAAAAAAATACTATACCCTTCAATATGTTTAAGGAAGATAAGGATGCAGGTTACGATATTAAAGAAAACAATAAAGTGGATACTGCAGTAGTTGAGGGAATTAAATTCCCGGTATGGTCAAATGAACTTGGTTGTTTTGACAAGAACGGTTATTGAAGAAAGATTAAACAGAAGGGTTTTAAAGTGTGGAGTTGGTGGATACGGCACAAGGCAAGAACTTTTAAAGACCAAGAAACTACTTGGTCAGATAGATAGTAAATCATCGGTAATTATTGTTGGTTATGGTATATTAAATGATTTAAGGGATGATTATCTTTTCCCAAATGCAACCGTCATAAAAGGCTATCTTGTTAGCAAAACAGTTTTTAGTGATAACAAACAAGATTTTACTGATACACGTACAGGCGAAAAATTGGTTTTTTCTGATAGTGAGTTAGAGAGCAGACTGGATAAAAAATTAAAAGAAATACAAAATGAGAAACCTGTCCATCCTATTAAAAAATGGTTAAGGTCATATTCTCTTATATATAATTTATTGAAAGAAATAAAGTTACTAGGATTGATGGGACAGAAATTAGGTATACTGCATGAACAGGTGATGCCCTCGCGTTCATCTCCACCACTATATATAAGGATGCCGCAAAAATATCTGTGGCTGGATACAGCGTGGAGCGACCATTTAAATAATATAAAAGAATTTAAACAGCTTGCGGACAGGATAGGGTCTAAGTTATTAATTGTTATAATCCCAAGCAAAGAGCAGGTTTATGAATTTCTTAAGCCAAATTATGAAGAAGGAGTAGACTGGAACTTTTCCAATAAAATGCTAAATTCCCTTTGTAGTAGAGAGAATATTGACTGTCTTGACTTGTTATCTGATTTCAAACAATACTCTAATCAATCACCAAAGAAATTTTTAAATCCATATAAAGACTTGTATTACAGATATGATGTGCACTGGAATATAAATGGTAATCGTTTGGCTGGTCTTTTGGTATCTAAATATATCATAGAAAAAGGGTTTGTTGATGTGGGAAATAAAGAAGATAAGTTATTTGAGATAGAAATGGGATTAAGGACATTTAGGGAAGAGAGATGAATATGGGCTGGATTAAGAATATAGACAAAAAGAATATACTAACCTTATTGTTGAGTATAATTGTTTCAATTTTTATATTGGAATTATTCCTAAAAGTTTATAATCCATTTCAGTTTCGTGTAAAAGGAAATAGGATAATACTGCAATCTAATGCAAAATATACGGTAAAGAATCATACGATACCTAAACTTGATAAGGTTATAGTACATACTAAAAATTCATTGGGATTTAGAGGGAGTGAACCACCACAGAATTTTGATGAGTATCTATCAATCATTACTATTGGAGGAAGCACCACAGAATGCAGGTTACTGTCGGATTGTAAAGATTGGGCGAATATCTTAAAAAGGGAATTAGATAATAGTTTTAAGAAGGTATGGCTAAACAATGCAGGGTTAGATGGGCATACTACATTTGGGCATACAGTACTCATGGAAGATTATGTTACAAAGAAATATAAACCCAAAATAGTATTATTTCTAATAGGACTAAATGATACGGGCAGGAAAAAATTGTCAACATTTGATAAATATAATGTAAAAAGGGAAAAGGATGAAACAATAGCGGAATATTTTAAATCAAAAGTGAATTTGTTGGCAGAATATTCGGAAATACTTAATTCTATAATTGGTATTTACAGATATAATCAGGCAAGAAGAGGAGAGTTGACCCATCGTCCTATAAATTTGTTAGAGTATAAACAGGCTGAGATTTCAGAAGATAAATCCCAGCAACTCATTAAAAAGCATACTGAAGACTATCTACCATATTACAAAAAAAGGTTAAAATATTTAGTTGAGTTGTCAAAGAATAATGGTATTGAACCTATTTTAATTACACAGCCTGTCCTGTTCGGAGATGCGATAGATGATGTTACTGGTGTTAATTTGGCAAAAATATCAACCGGTAAGGTAAGTGGAGAAATAAATTGGGAAATGGATATTAATGGAGAGGTAAGTTGGAAAGTATTAGAACTTTATCACTCAATAACAAGGGAAGTTGGGAAAGAAGAAGATGTGTTAGTGATTGATTTGGCGAAAGAAATGCCCAAGAGTTCAAAATATTACTATGATTTCGTTCATTATACAAATGAAGGGGCAGAGGTTGTTGGTAAAATAGTGTATAAATATATGTGCCCATTTATTCAGAATAAATTTCCAGAATATTCTTTAGGTGGGTGCAAATAACAGATAATGTGGTTTGTATTCTTGGTGATATTTGATTACTTAATAATAGTCAATGTGAGGAGGGATAGATGTTAGACCTATTAAAAGACTTGTGGGGATTTCTTAAGGAGCGTAAGAAGTTTTGGCTCTTGCCGATTATTATTGTGTTATTATTGATAGGCATTTTGATAGTTATGTCAAGCGGTTCTGCCATATCGCCTTTTGTTTACACATTATTTTAAAACTAGAGGGTCATATATGAGCGATATCAGGACAAAAGATTTAGAGACAATGGTAGTTTTATCTTTGGCATTACTCTGCCTTTTCTTAATCTTTAAAAAGGCTGTTTTTGTAATTACCTCTTTAATCTTATTGCTTATAAGCCTGATATTTAAAAATCTTACATCTAGGGTTGCATTCGTCTGGTTAAAATTTGCAGATACTCTGGGCAATATTAACGCAAAGATAATCCTCTCAATAGTATTTTTTATGATGCTGACCCCTATAGCGTTATTGTATAGAGTTTTTGTAAAAAATCCTATGTGGCTTAAGAGGTTTGATTGCAAGAGTTATTTTTCTACGAGAAACCATGCTTACACATCACGGGATTTAGAGAATACATGGTGACAACTCTATAAGGTGTTGGTTTGCAATGAAATATAAAAACACTTATAGATTATAACTGTTTTAAGGTCCCTCTATAGATGGCGATGGTTCGGTATCTAACTCATCTTAAACCTCAACCTGTTATTATCTGGGGGGATAGGCAATCCGATGAGGGATTTTTTTTATGTTGACGACCTTGCAGATGCCCGTGTATATTTACTGAAGCATTATTCAGGCAGTGAGACTATAAATGTAGGCTCCGGCAACAGGATTAGACAAAGGACTGAAACTTGCATATAATAATTTTTTGAGGAGACATTAATGAAAAAGGCCTTAATCACGGGTATTACAGGACAGGACGGTGCATTTCTTGCCGAGTTTCTCCTTGCAAAGGGCTATGAGGTGCATGGGATAAAACGCAGGGCATCTTCGTTTAATACGGCGAGGATAGACCATCTATACCGCGACCCTCATGAAAAAGATGTGAAGTTAAAACTACATTATGGGGATATGACCGATTCAACCAATCTTATACGCATAATGCAGGAGGTTCAGCCTGATGAGATCTATAATCTTGCCGCACAGAGCCATGTGCAAGTTTCATTTGAAACGCCTGAATATACTGCAAATGCCGATGCGCTTGGAACGCTCAGACTTCTTGAAGCGATCAGGATATTGGGGATGACCGGTAAAACAAAATTTTATCAGGCATCAACATCAGAGCTTTATGGCAAGGTTCAGGAGACTCCGCAAAAAGAGACCACTCCATTTTATCCGAGGAGCCCTTATGCCGCTGCCAAGCTTTATGCTTACTGGATAACGGTTAATTATCGGGAAGCCTACAATATCTTTGCCTGCAACGGCATATTATTCAATCATGAATCACCCGTCAGGGGCGAGACCTTTGTAACCCGCAAAATAACGCGTGCAGTGGCAAGAATCAAATTGGGGCTTCAGAGAAAACTCTACCTCGGCAATCTTGATGCAAAGAGGGACTGGGGGCATGCTAAGGATTATATTGAGGGGATGTGGCTTGTTTTACAGCAGGATGAACCTGATGATTATGTGATTGCTACAGGCGAGCAGCACTCTGTGAGGGAGTTTGTGAAACTTGCATTTAAAGAGGTTGGGATTCAGATTAGATGGAATGGGGAAGGTGTAGAGGAAAAAGGCGTAGATGTTGATTCAGGCAAAGTGCTTGTAGAAGTAGACTCCCGTTATTTCCGTCCCACAGAGGTTGACATCCTTTTGGGCGACCCTGCAAAGGCAAAGAGAAAACTTGGCTGGCAGCCAAAAGTGAAATTTCAAGAATTAGTATCTGAAATGGTGCGTGAGGATTTAAAAGAGGCTGAAAAGGACCAGCTTTGTAAAAGGGAAGGGTTTAAGGTGTTTAAGTATCATGAATAGAGATTCAAAAATATATGTTGCCGGCCATCGTGGACTTGTTGGTTCATCTATTGTGCGGAAGTTAAGGGCTGAAGGATACAATAATTTGCTTGTCAGAACAAGGGAGGAACTTGACTTAATAAGACAGGCAGATGTTGAAGATTTCTTTCACAAAGAGCGACCGGAGTATGTATTTCTGGCTGCTGCAAAGGTGGGTGGAATCAATGCCAATAATACTTATCGGGCTGATTTTATATATGAAAACCTTCAGGTGCAGAATAATGTCATATGGTCATCATATAAATTTTGCGTAAAAAAACTCATATTTCTGGGCAGTGTGTGTATTTATCCAAAGTTAGCGCCTATTCCAGTAAAGGAAGAATATCTGCTTACCGGCCCACTTGAATCAACCAATGAGCCTTATGCCCTTGCCAAGATTGCAGGAATAAAACTATGCGAGGCATTGTGGGATCAATATGGATTTGAGGCAATCTCCTGCATGCCTGCTAATCTTTATGGCACATATGATAATTTTGACCTTCAAAACGCTCATGTTATACCTGCTTTAATCCGCAAATTTCATGGGGCAAAGGAAAAAGGGGATAAGTCTATTACATTATGGGGAACAGGCAGCCCACGACGGGAATTCCTTCATGCAGATGATGCGGCTGATGCAATATTTTTTTTAATGAAGAATTATAATGAAAAAGGGTTGATTAATGTTGGGACAGGTGAGGATATTTCTATAAAAGACCTTGCAATGTTAATTAAAGAGATAGTCTCTTACAATGGTGAGATTGTATGGGATACATCAAAGCCTGATGGCACACCACACCGTCCTATGGATGTAACTAAAATCCATTCTCTCGGCTGGCGACACTCAATTGGCTTTCGTGATGGATTAAACCAGACATACGAGTGGTTCAAAGGGCATTATAAACTTGATGCAAGATTATAATCATAGGAGCATCTTGCAAAGGTATCAGAAAATGATTCTTTTGTCATTCCCACGAAAGTGGGAATCCATGTTTTTCAATTACTTGTGAACTTTTTGGATTTCTGTTTTCACGGGAATGACGACTGCTGCAAGATACTACTGCGACCCAAAAATAGACATTGATTTTTACGGTGCGAGATAAGTGTTGTGTATTCTTTCAGGTTGGATAATATAGGAGATTATGGTGGACAATCATTTAATTATTAAACCGCCTAAGGGTTGGTTTCAGATAGACATAAAAGAACTCTGGATGTATAGGGAGTTAGCCTATTTTTTTGCGTGGAAAGAAATTAAGGTCAGATACAAGCAGACGGCAATAGGCGCCCTTTGGGCAGTATTTCAGCCTGTAATAGCTACGATTATTTTCACGATCTTTTTTGGCAAGTTCGCAAAGATGCCGTCAGAAGGAATCCCTTATCCGCTTTTCGTCTATACCGGACTTATTTTCTGGAACTACTTTTCATTTGGGCTTACGCATTCAAGTGAAAGCATGATAGGCAATGCCAATATTATCCAAAAGATATATTTCCCGCGGCTTATTATACCCATTTCATCATCGTTGGTTGGTCTGATTGATTTTGCCGTCTCCTGCGTTTTGCTGGTTGTTCTCTTGTTTTATTATAACTATATGTCTGGTTTTACTAATTTCCTGATAGTGCCGGTTCTGTTGGTATTGACTTTTTTTGCCTCTGTGGGGCTTGGGTCTTTTCTTGGAGCAGTGAATGTGAAATACCGCGATGTTCGATATGTCGCGCCTTTTTTTATTCAGATGCTAATCTTTTTGACGCCGGTTATTTATCCTGTGAGTATGATTGACGCCAAATACAAATGGTTATTAGGTCTAAACCCTATGTCCGGTATTATTGAGGCTGCACGATTTTTTATCTTAGGCTCTAACAGGCTTGATTTGGAAATATTGTTTATATCATTTATAATGAGTTTGTGTTTTTTTGTTTTTGGCATTATATATTTTAGAAAGACCGAGAGATTTTTCGCGGATATTATATAAATATGGGCGCTCCAATAATAGAGGTAAATGGTATTTCCAAAAAATATCGCATCGGGCAACGAGAGGATTACCTATCGCTGCGTGATTCTTTAACTAAAATTATCAAAAAGCCATTGAATTTATTAAAGGGATTATCAAATACCGGTGCATCTAATGATGAATTTTGGGCATTGAAAGATGTCTCATTCAATGTTGAACAAGGTGAGGTTATAGGCATTATTGGAAAAAACGGCGCCGGTAAGACAACAATGCTTAAAATACTTTCCCGTATTACCTATCCGACGAAAGGAGAGATTCATGTCAGGGGACGGGTTGCAAGTCTCCTGGAAGTTGGTACAGGTTTTCATCCCGAACTTACAGGAAGGGAAAATATTTATTTTAACGGATCAATACTTGGGATGAAAAAAAGAGAGATTAATAAAAAATTTGATGAAATAGTTGCTTTTTCAGAAATAGAGAAATTTATAGACACCCCTGTTAAACGGTATTCAAGCGGAATGTATGTAAGGCTTGCATTTGCTGTTGCAGCCCATCTTGACCCAGAGATATTGTTAGTAGATGAAGTGCTTGCTGTGGGAGATTTTCAGTTCCAGAAGAAATGTTTAAACAAAATGAAGGATACTTCTGCAAGCGGCAGGACAATATTCTTTGTCAGCCACAATATGGGCGCTATCAGGCAGTTATGTCAAAAGTGTATATGGCTTGAACACGGTGGTATAAGGGAAATCGGTGCCCCATCTACACTTATAGATTCTTATGTAAGGTCTGCTGATAAATCAGAGGGCACAGGATGTGTCTCTTTTGATGAGAACATTAAAAAGGATTCACAGTTATTGGCAGTTAGACTCTTGAATCAAGATGGGCTAGTGGCACAAAATTTTATTTGCGATGAACCGATAATGATAGAATTTATTTATAAGGTGCATAGACAGGTGCCGGGTCTATATGCCTATCTGTCAGTTTCCAGAACTGATGGGACATGTGTGTTTGTTTCTGATAGTTTTGATTCACCACCCAATCCCCTCGATAATCTACCAGTCGGGAAACATGCAGTCAGGATTACAATCCCTCCAAGGATACTTGGCAGTGGAGATTATACAGTATATCTTAATTTTACCAGCCATTTTAGTTTCAAGAGTTTTAATGTAGATTCTCCGGGGATAGTTGGAATATTTCATCTGGACGATTTTAAATCCCACAGGGGCAATAATAGAGAAGGTTTTATAAGCACTCTACTATCGTGGGATGTTAATCGGTTGGAGTGATGCCTTCGGGAATAACAAGCCCTTGTATTATGGATTCCTATGGAGAGATATCATGGAGGAACTTGTATGTTTAAAAACCATAATCTAGAGTATCTTACAAATAAAACCATTCTAATTACCGGTGGGACAGGTTCATTTGGGAAAAAATGTACCGAAATAATAGTTAAAAATTGTAAACCTAAGAAACTTATTATCTTCAGTAGAGATGAACTTAAACAGTTTGAGATGGCACAGATTTTTTCAGATGCAGAATTCCCTTGCATGCGATACTTTATCGGGGATGTGAGAGATAAGATGAGGTTATCGCGAGCCTTTCGTGGAGTTGACTATGTAATCCATGCAGCAGCATTAAAACAGGTTCCTGCAGCCGAATATAATCCCTTTGAGGCAGTTAAGACTAATATACTTGGGGCTGAAAACATTATTAATGTGGCGATTGACCATGGTGTTAAAAAGGTTGTTGCACTCAGCACTGATAAGGCGGCAAATCCAATAAACCTTTATGGCGCAACAAAACTGTGTTCTGACAAGTTATTTATAGCAGGCAATTCTTATGTTGGAGAGGACGAGACATCTTTTAGCGTAGTTCGTTACGGAAATGTTGTCGGAAGCCGAGGGAGTGTAATCCCCTTTTTTCTTAAGCAGAAGGTAAAGGGTATATTGCCAATTACAGACCCGCGTATGACACGATTTTGGATTACTTTGGAGCAGGGTGTCAATTTCGTTTTGAATTGTCTTGAGATGATGGTCGGTGGAGAGTTGTTTGTACCCAAAATCCCAAGTATGAATATGATGGATTTGGCAAAGGCGCTTGCCCCGGAATGCAAAACAGAGGTGGTTGGTATCCGTCCTGGAGAGAAACTACATGAGGTTATGGTGCCTAGAGATGATGCCAGAAGGACATTGGAATTTGATGACTACTATGTAATACAGCCTGATTTTAGATTTTTTATCCGTCGTTTTAAAAGCAACAGAGGGAAACCAGTCTCTGATGATTTTGAATACAATTCCGGGACTAATCCATGGAAATTGACATCTGCGGAAATGATGGAGATCATCAAAAACCTATGATTCCTTACGGCAAACAATGTATTGATGGGGAAGACATTCAATCTGTTATCGATGTGCTGCGGTCTGATTGGCTTACCACGGGACCAATGATAGAATTGTTTGAGAAAGCCTTTGCTGACTTTGTAGGGGCAAGATATGCTGTTGCGGTGAACAGCGGAACCGCGGCGCTCCATGCAGCCATGTTTGCCCTCGGCATCGGTTCCGGAGACGAAGTGATTGTGCCAACCATGACCTTTGTTGCCACAGCCAATTGTGTCGTTTTTCAGGGAGGAACCCCTGTCTTTGCAGATGTAGACCCGGGGACCCTTCTGATAGACCCTGCGACTGTTGAGTCGTGTCTATCACCTAAAACAAAGGCCATTATCGCCGTGGATTACGCCGGACAGCCTTGTGATTATGATAAACTTCAGGATATCGCCAAACGCCATAATCTTGCTCTGGTATCCGATGCCTGTCATTCCCTTGGTGGTCATTACAAGGACAACCCAGTTGGCATATTGAGTGATATCAATGCTTTCAGTTTTCATCCGGTCAAACACATCACCACCGGTGAGGGAGGAATGATTACAACGGATGATCAGAAATTGGCTGGCCGTATGCGTCTTTTTCGAAATCATGGTATTTCCACAGATTACCGCCAACGAAAGGCACAGAGGTCATGGTTTTATGAAATGGTAGATCTTGGCTATAACTATAGAATTACCGATTTTCAATGTGCTCTGGGAATAAGCCAGCTTAAAAAATTACCCCAGTGGATTGAGCGAAGACGCGAAATTGCACATCGTTATGATGAAGTGTTTTCAGTTCTGCCGCGCATAAATCCTTTACCTGTAGGCAGTATGGTTTTTCATGCTTATCATTTATATGTTGTCCGTCTCAATTTAGAAGGAACAAATCTTGATCGCGGTATGGTTTTTAAACAATTACAAGAAAACGGTATCGGCGTAAATGTTCACTATATTCCTGTTCATCTTCATCCTTTTTATCGGTCACATTTCAAGACCCATCCGGGCATGTGTCCTGTAGCTGAACAGGCATATGAAGAAATCATCAGCCTGCCAATGTATCCAGGACTTTCTGATGCAGAGCAGGACTATGTCATAGAAATGATGCGTAGGATTCTTTCATGAAGATAGGTTTAGGTACGGTGCAATTTGGTATTGATTACGGGATATCTAACCATAATGGCAAAACCCCTCTTGATGAGGTAGAAAAGATATTGGATGTTGCGATGCGCAATGGTATTAGTGTAATAGATACCGCGGCCCTGTATGGAACCAGTGAAGAGGTATTAGGCAAAACGCTACCTGAATGCCATAGATTTAAAATCGTAACAAAAACTCCGAGATTTACCTCTTCAGCAATAACATCAGATGATGTGCGGAGATTGGAAGATTCTTTTTTCCAATCGCTGCATAAGATGAAGTGTGCTGCAATTTATGGATTATTGTTTCACAATGCAGATGACTTGCTAAGTGAAAACGGCCATATTCTTTTCAATAAAATGACTGACTTGAAGCAGAAAGGTTTGGTAGAGAAAATTGGGGTATCAGTATATACGGCATTGCAGATTGATGAAATATTAGGAAAGTTTCAGATAGATATTATCCAACTCCCAATTAATGTCTTTGATCAGCACCTACTTGTCAGCGGACATCTGTCTAAACTTAAAAAAAGAGGGGTTGAGATTCATGTGCGCTCAGCATTCTTGCAAGGATTGCTGCTTATGTCATCGGAAACTCTACCGCCTTTTTTTGATTCTGTGAGAGAGCATTTGAAAGACTATCAAAGAACTATACATCAGCATGGATTAACACTGGTTCGAGCAGCGCTCGGTTTTTTGATTAACATACCGGATATTGACTTTATCATCTGCGGTGTGAACAATCATACGCAGCTTAAAGAAATATGCAGAGAGGCAGTTCCTGTTGAATCAATAGATTTTAGCAGATTCGCACTCAGCGATGGAGAGATTTTAAATCCATCAAATTGGAGGCTCTGATATGGTTTTGAATCAAGATATGGTTTTTCATAAAAGTGAAGGAAACTCATGGTTTCAAAGAAATAAATCAGTGTTGGAAAAAGAGGGCAAGGTCGATTGGCCAACCTATCTATTGAACTTATTGGATAACAAATCGGAAATAAGAAGCATTGCAGAACTAGGGTGTACTAATGGATGGAGGCTATACCAATTAAGTAAAAAAATTATAGGAGCGAAACTTGTTGGCGTTGATGCTAGTCTTGAGGCAATTGAAGATGGGAGAAAACGTTATCCGGAACTAGAGATGCATCAGGGTTTATTGTCACAACTTCCGATTCAGGATGAGTTTGATATTGTCATTGTTAATTTTGTATTGCATTGGGTTGATAGGGAAACACTTATAAAATCGGATGCTGAGATTGACAGAGTTACAAAAGACGGGGCCTTTTTGATTCTGGGTGATTTTCTGCCAGACTGTCAACAGCGGCGCCGCTATCATCATCTGCCTAATGAACGGGTTTATACTTACAAACAGGATTATGCTAGGATTTTTGAATCCTTCGGGACTTATAAGGAATTTACACGATTCACTTACGACCATGATAATGTTGAACAAAATTCTATAAAACCGTGTTCCTCATCATCAAGGGCCTTTTGTTCAATTTTGCATAAATCTTTAGAAGGTTATTATCAAGAGGTCTGATTGGTGATACTAGCAATTTTACAGGCAAGAGTTTCCTCAACAAGGCTTCCCGGTAAAGTCTTAAAAAATATTATTAATAAGCCTATGTTGCTGAGGCAGATTGAGCGGGTCAGGCGCGCCAAATTGATAGATAAGATAATCGTGGCTACCAGTCTTGATCTGACTGACAATCCCATTGAAATGCTGTGCAAAGAGAATGATATTGCATATTATCGCGGAAGTCTTGATGATGTCCTCGATAGGTTTTTAAATGCTGCCAAACCTTATAATCCTGATCATATTGTTCGATTGACAGGAGACTGTCCTTTAGCAGACCCTGTACTTATTGACGAGGTAATTTCTTACCATTTAAATGGTGGCTATGACTATAGCAGCAATACTTTAGAGCCAACTTTTCCTGATGGCTTGGATACAGAGGTCTTCCGGTATAAATGCCTGGAGCAAGCATGGAAAGAATCTGTTCTACCTTCACAAAGGGAGCATGTTACTCCGTTTATTTATCAGCAACCGAACCGCTTTAAAATAGGAAATTTCAAGAACACGGTTGACCTGTCCGGATTGCGATGGACAGTGGATGAGCAGGAGGACTTCAATCTGATCAATAAGATTTATGAGGGACTCTATCCTTATAAGCCCAATTTCAGCACGGCGGACATCCTCAATCTACTTCAACAAAAACCTGAATGGCTGACCATCAACAAGCAATTTGAAAGGAATGAAGGGTTCATAAAATCGCTTCAAGAGGATAGGTGGTATGAAACCATGAAACGCTTAAATTTAGAGAAATCAATCGCCCTTCAGGAACATGCAAAAAAACGCATCCCTGGACTCTCTCAACTCCTCTCCAAACGTCCCGATCAATTTTCCTATGGTGTCTGGCCGGGATACTTCAGCAGGGCGAAAGGGGTCGAGATATGGGACTTGGACGAGAACCATTACATCGACATGAGTATCGGTGGAATAGGCGCCAATGTTTTGGGTTATGCGGATCCGGATGTGGACCTGGCTGTCAGGGAATCTATCGACAAGGGAACGAGCTCTTCCCTGAACTGTCCTGAAGAGGTGGAATTGGCGGATCTCCTCTGCGAACTCCATCCATGGGCTGAGAAGGTACGGTTTGCCCGTACTGGCGGAGAAGCCATGGCAGTTGCCGTCAGAATAGCCAGGGCATTTACGGGTCACGACAAGATTGCCTTTTGCGGTTATCATGGCTGGCACGACTGGTACTTGTCAGCCAATTTAGGGACGGAAAACGCCCTGGGTGAACACCTGCTTTCAGGTCTCGACCCGGTAGGGGTTCCGAAAGCCCTCAAAGGGACGTCTTTTCCCTTTAGATATAATCAATTAAATGAACTTGAAGCCATTCTGGAATCCAACAAGGATGAGATTGCCGCTATTGTTATGGAACCTCTTCGGAATGAATGGCCAACACACAATTTTATCAAAGGTGTCAGACAACTTGCAACTGCGGCTGGAGCAATTTTAATTATTGATGAGATTTCAGCTGGTTTCAGAATGAATACTGGCGGGGCTCATCTCGTACTCGGAATGGAGCCTGATATGTCCGTTTTTTCCAAAGCATTGGGGAATGGTTACCCTATTGCAGCCATCATCGGAAAGGGTGCCGTTATGGATGCTGCGCAAAAAAGTTTCATCAGCAGCACCTCTTGGACAGAAAGGATCGGTCCTGTAGCTGCCCTTGCAATGATTAAAAAGCATCGCCAATTTGATGTTGGTAAGCACCTGATGAAAATTGGTCAAATGGTTCAGGATGGTTGGCTGACTTTATTTGCCAAGCATGGTCTCTCTGTACATATTGATGGCATTCCCCCTATGGGGCATTTTAGTTTTGGACATGAAAAAGCCCTTGTGATGAAGGCATTATTCATACAGGGTATGATAGAAAAGGGATTTCTGGCAACTACAGGTTTCTATGCAATGTATGCCCATCAAGAAGATGATGTGAAGCATTATTTGGAAGCCGTTGATCAGGTTCTTCCACAAATCATCAAAGCAATTGACACAGGAGATCCTGAAAAATATCTTTTTGGTAAACCTGCTATTGCAGGTTTCAAGAGGCTGAATTGATGCATCTTTATATCAGGGCAGATGCTGATTCCAAAATTGGGACAGGGCATGTGATGCGCTGCATCGCCCTTGCCCAAGGATGGCAGGATCGCGGCGGAAAGGTGACATTCCTTAGTCACTGTGAAAGTGAAGAATTACAGGAGCGTATTACAAATGAGGGTTTTGAATTTCTTTTTTTAGAGAAAATGCACCCCCATCCTTCCGACCTCGAACAAACATTAGAAAATTTATCATCCATCATCCATCATCCATCATCTAATTATTGGCTCGTTCTGGACGGCTACCATTTTACCTCTGAATATCAGAAGGCACTCCGTGATGCAGGAATCCGCTGCTTGGTCATAGATGACATGAATCACCTGCCGCACTATCATGTAGATATTATTCTCGACCAGAATATTTACGCGACGGATATGGATTATAGGTGTGATGAAGATACCACCTTGCTTCTCGGAACGAAATATGTCCTCTTACGTCGGGAATTTCTGAAATATCGGAACTTCAATCGCCAAATTCCCGAGAGTGCGACAAACATCCTTGTGACCCTAGGGGGTGCGGACCCGGATAATGTAACGCTCAAAGTCATGTATGCGCTAGAGCAAGTGCAGGTGAACGGGCTGGAGGCGGTTGTAGTAGTGGGTGGCAGTAACCCTCATTATGAAACCTTGCAATCCGCAATTCGCAATCTCCAACCCAAAATCCGACTGGAGTGCAATGCATCAAATATGCCCGAATTGATGGCTTGGGCAGATGTGGCAGTTTCCGCGGGGGGAAGCACAGTTTGGGAACTAATATTTATGGTGGTTCCAAGTGTGGTTATGATACTTGCAGATAATCAGAAAGAAATAGCGGAAGAACTTGAAAAAGAAGACGTGGTAGTAAACCTGGGTTGGCATGAAGATGTTACAGAAATGGATATAAGGGATGCTGTGCAAAACTTGCTGGCAGATTCGGATAAAAGAAGGAGTATGGGTTTAAAAGGTAAAGCATTGGTTGACGGAAGAGGAGTGGAAAGAACAATAGAACGAATTTGTGCAACTGTGGAAGAGGACAAATAATTTATGTCTGAAAAGGTGGAAGGATATGAGATTAGATACTAATGAAAAAAAAGCATTAA
>JACRPW010000073.1 GCA_016223005.1 Deltaproteobacteria bacterium
CTCTCTAAATACCTCTTCAGAGTCATAGTCCATATCCCCGCCTTTTTTAACGAGTTTGTAAGGGAAGATTTTCTTTACATCTAATCCAAGATTCTTTGCAAGCCTCTTACCCAGTTCAATATAGATAAATGTGTCTGATTTATATCCCGGCTGGAGGTCAACGCACTTGGAATTGACAGACATCCTTCTCTCAGAACTTACATAAAAGCCTGACGCCTCACCCCATGAAACACCGGGAAATATAACATCTGCATAAAAGTTATTCGGCGCATGGTGATAGAGTTCCTGAGCAATTGTGAATGTCCTTGTTATTGCAGGTCTTACGAGGGTTGCTGTGTCCGGCGGGTCAATGTGTGTTCCAAGCGTAAGCCATAGCGCATTGATTGCATCAGGTTTGCCTACCCTTGATGGATTTGCCCTTTCATACATGCCTAATCCAAGTCCGGGATTTTTCTGCTCAGCAGTTGCAGCAAGCCTTGCAGGATCAACACCCCAGAGTTCTGAAATAGCATCCCTGTGCTTTACATTCTCAATGCCCTGATTGAACGGCAGCCTTCCTGTGAGTCCGCCCATCATCCTCCTGCCGACTGCATTTGGCTGGCCTGTCATTGAAAATGGGCATGCCCCTGGTCTTCCTGTGTTGCCTGTTATGGCATGGAGGTTATAGATGCCGATTGTATTGTGCTGTCCATGCAGGTGCTGGTTGTATCCAATGCCCCAGAATGACACAACACCGCCGTAACCCCTTTGCCTGCCCTTCATTGATGCATCTGCCCATATATCAGCAATCTTTGCAATCAATTCAGGGTCAATATCTATGCCTCTTTTTGTCTTTGCCTCAGGTCCCCTTGGATTATAGTCAGCCTTTACACCCTGCAGATATTCCTTCCAGCCCTTTGCATTCTTTTCAAGCCAATCGTATGGAATAACCTGCTCATGCCTTGTCAGGATTTCATACGCAATTGCATTGTGTATTGCAAGGTCGCCGTTGATTGTTGGGAAATGGAATGAGTTATTTGGGTTGATTGCCTCATAACCCTTTACGCTAGGCGTCCTTCTTGGGTCAACAATCAGGGTTGGAATATCATCCCTTCTCTTTCTGTCTGCAACACGCCAGAAAAGAACAGGGTGTCCTTCCCTTGGGTTGTGCCCCCAGTGGGTTATGAAGTCCGCCTTGTCTATATCGCTGTATGAGCCTGCTGCCAAATCAGAACCCTGTGTTGCAAAATAGCCTGTAACAGCAGATGTCATGCACATCCTCGGGCTGCCTTCAATGGTTGTTGAGCCTATTACGCCCTTCATTATCTTGTTCTCAAGGTAGTTGTTCTCCGTAAACTGCTGTCCTGATGACCACATGCCAAGTGTATTAGGCCCGAACTTTTTGATTAACTCGGTCAGTTTATTTGCCGCAATGTCAAGCCCTTCTTCCCATGTAACACGGTTAAAGTGCTTGTCATCCATGCCGCCGGCTCCTTTTGTCTTTGAGACATTGCCGCTTATCGGGTCTGACATATCCTTTCTAACCAAAACAGGCTTCTTTGCCCATTCTGCAGGGAACCTGTCAACAAGCAGAGGCTCGTCTGCTGTAAGACCTTTTATGCACCGGAGCCCTTTATTTGTCGGATAATCCCTTCTCGGAATGATACCAACAATCTTGTTGCCTTCGACCTGGACAGTTGTTCCGCATCCAACACCGCAGTATGGACATGCAGCATAAAATGATTTCCTTTCAGCAGCATGGGCAATGCCTTTCTCTGCCTCATTAGCTGTTATAAATTCCTTTCCAAAAAGACCGCTTACTGCTGCTGCGCCTGTTGCTGCTGCTGACGCCTTTAAAAATGTCCTTCTTGTTAAACCCTTTTTTATCCTTCCTATACTCATTTTATATATCACCTCCTATTTTATTTATTTATTTCTTCTTAGGTCCTTCCATAAGCCATGGCTCAAGCCTTGATGCCGCGTTCTTGTCCCAAGTTCTAATGAATGCAACTATATTATTCAACTGATATGGCTCTAATTCTGCTACTGCATCATTATTACCCTGCAAGAATGACCTCATAACAGTTCCCTGACGGCCCCTTTTCATTGTCTGAAGGATAAAATCATCACTTGCTGCATCTAAAAATGACTGATTATTGAGGGCAGGACCAAACTCTGTGCCTTCACCCTTCTTGCCATGGCATGGCGTGCAAGTCCCTGCAAATAGTTCCTGACCTGCAGCAGGGTCGCCCCACACAGGATTAGGATTTAGCGTAATGGCTGGAACTTTCTGCCATGTCCTTAAAAATGCAATGACATCATCCACCTCTGAATCCTTTAGCCTTCCCTTCCACGCAATCATTGGTCTTCCCGGCCTGCCGTTTAAGATCGTGTACTTGAGAAAATCATCGCTTGCCATTGAAAGAAATGTCTGATTGTTCAACTGGTTGCCGATAAGATTTGAAACCTCTCCGCCGCCGCCCGAAAACCAACCCATTGGACCGCCCCTGCCCTGACCTTTATCGCCATGACAAGGAACGCAATTCTGGGCATACAACTTTGCGCCATTATCAGCACTGCTGCCTGCATAAGAGATGCCGCCTGCTATTATCAGCAGAAATGCAATTAGACCTCCTGCAAATAAGATTCCTTTCCAACTCTTTACTCTCATAATTCCTTTCACCTCCCTTGTGAATTAAAAAAAATTGTCCCTGCAATTAGTAAGCAGGGATTTGTAAAACTTAAAAATTGCACCTCCTTTCACCTTATTTAATTTAATCCAAAATTTGAACTCTGTTATTGATAAGAAAATAGGTTTTAAATAACAACATATAATACAGCAATAAATATGCCATAATTTATGGCTGTGAACAGATCAGCAATGTATGATAAATATCATAAATAAAATTAAGGCTGAAGGGTGAAAAGCATGCTTTTCACGGCTGAATAACAAGTAAGGTAAGGTTAAACAAAGGTAAAATATGGTGAATATTCACCAATGGTATGGCGGAAAATCACCAATTATGCTGCATCCCTTTGACCTTCTTCAACAGGCAGGTCAACTATTATTGTTGTGCCAAGACCTTCTGCACTCTCTATGGCAATCTTCCCCCCATGTTTTTCTATAATGCCGTGACTCACAGAAAGACCAAGTCCTGTGCCTTTCCCAACCTCTTTTGTTGTAAAGAATGGCTCAAACACCCTTTTTAGATTTACATCTGATATGCCAACGCCATTATCTTTAAAACCAACCTGTATAAACCCATTGTCTTTCTTCGTAAATATATCCATTGTCCCCCCTTTAGGCATTGCATCTATTGAATTCATCATAATATTTACAAGTGCCTGTTTAATATAGACATTGTCACCAAATACAGCATCATAGTGGTCTTCATAAGTCCTTTTTATTTCAATATTTGCATCTGCAAAAAGTTCTTTCAAAGAATATATTGAATCCTCAAGCACTTCTCTGACTAATACCCTTGTTCTGTGCAGAGGGTATCCATGTGAATATCCTTTTAACTGTCTGATTATTGTTTCAACTTTTTCAAAACTCTCAAGCACAAGATTTAAGTATTCAATCAACTGTTTTTTATTATCAGGCTCTTTTAATATGGAATTCACACAGTTCTCTATGCCATCCAGAGGATTATTGATTTCATGGGCAATGCCCGCAACAAATCTGCCGAGTGACGCCATCTTTTCAGATTGTATGATTTGTTCCTGTGCATCTTTTAACTTATTATATGCCACCTGCATTTCTTCTGTTCTCTGCTTTAACCCCTCTGCCATTTCATTAAAGACATAACCAAGTTCGCCAATCTCATCCCTTGACTTTATCCTAACCCTTGCCCCAAAATCGCCTTCTGACATATCCTTTGTTGCAGATACAAGTTTTTTAAGGGAATTGGTAAGAAAGATTCCGACAAATAAAGAGGCAATAATACTTATCATGATTTCGGCGCCAGCAATGAGAATACCCTGATTTCTTATCTTATGTATTGCAGTAATTGCGCTCTCAGGGGAAAACCCAATCCATACACGACCTATAAGTTTCTCGGCAATAATAACAGGATATGAAACATCAAACACATTGTCCTTTACCTTCAAAAAATCCACATCCTCTGCAAATGTGCCCCTCATACCCACCCTTTTCTTGTCTGTATGTGCAATAATAATGCCTTCAGGCGTCTCTACCACTGCATACACTACATCCTCGCCGCCTGACACCTGATTTACATATTCCTGTAATGAGCCTAAATCCATTGTTAGAAGGGCGTTCGTAGATGTAGTGGCAAAGAGTTCAACGGTTGTCCTTGCCCTTGCCATCATCCTATCCCGCATAGTGGCAGTATTGGTCCTCACATTATTCACCACCATGACAGTGAGCATAATCACTTCTATCAAGACAACAGATAGGACAAGTTTATATCTAAGGGAAAACGTAAACATCTGGCTATAGGCTATAGGCTATAGGCTATAGGCTATAAGTTTTAGGTTTTTCATATCACCCATTGCCCATTACCTATTGCCTGTCTTATTCACCTCCATCTGAATTCCTGTGCATAAGGCATGCCATCTTTTGAATACTCATCAGCAAGTTTACGCACAACATCATAGTCCCTGTCATCTGCTGACTCAAAACCGTTCCTGCCAAGGGCTTCAAGAACCTTTTTCCCTTCAGTGGTAGATTTATCAAGCGCCATGAGCGCATTTTTAATCTTCAAAACTGCGGATTGAGAAACCCTTGGATGATATGCAAAAGGCATCTGCGGGTGCGGCGGTGTTTCGCCGATTATTATCAAATCATTCTTTATGTGTTCATCCATTGTTTGAAATTCATGGGGTATCGCTCCTGCCGCGTCAGCCATCCTTGTATAGACAGTCAAAATTGCAGAATCATGGGATGTGACAAAGAGCGGCTTCATATCCCTGTAATAATCAATGTTATACTTTTTCTCCAGCCACTTTCTTGTTTGAACAGCAGCAGCCCATGCAGTTGGATATGCAAATGCAATTGTCTTGCCTTTTAAGTTCTCTACTTTTTTTATTTCTGAGTCCCTTCTGACAAGGATTATGCCAGTAAACGGCTCCTCCGCCACCTTTGCAAATGCAGTGTAGCCTGCCTTGCTGTTGGCAACAATATATTGGAATGGATTTGAAAATGTTATATCGTATTCGCCCCTTTCCATTCTTTCCTGATAAATCTTAAAGTCTTTGGCAACAGCAAAGTCAATCTGAATGCCTGTTTTTCTTGTAAGATAATCTGCAAGGGGTATGAACATCTCCGCTGTTTTTGACGGGCTTTGAAAAGGGACAACGCCAAGAATAATGCGGTCTTGGGAAAAGGCAGGTGATAGGTAATAGGCGATGGGCAATAGGAAAAAGGTGAAAAATAAAAAGATTTTGAAAATCTTATGTCCCATGCTTTTATTGATAGCAAACTGTATGCCAAAAAAGCAGGCAATAGGCAATGGACCATAGATTATAGGTTTTGCCCATAGCCTCTAACCCATTACCTATTGCCTGCTTTGATATTCCTGTATCGGCTTAACATCCATGCCTTGTTTTATCAATGTTTCAATACCCATGCTTGCTGCCTTTGCGCCTGATATGGTTGTAAAATAAGGAACACCATACACAAGGGCAGACCTCCTTATGGAGTATGAATCTTTAACTGCTTTTACGCCGAATGATGTATTTATAACCATCGCTATCTCGCCGCTTTTGATTTTATCTACTATATGAGGTCTTCCCTCTCCTACCTTATATATAAACTCAATATCAATACCATTTTCTTTCAAATATTTTCCTGTGCCGCTTGTAGCAATAATCTCAAAGCCCATCTCGCACAGCCGTTTTACCGCTGATACAACCTCCTTCTTATCTTCATCCTTTACACTTATAAACACCCTACCCTTTAACGGCAGTTTTGTCCCAGCTGCAATCTGAGCCTTTGCAAACGCCCTGCCAAAATCCCTGTCAATCCCCATAACCTCGCCTGTTGACTTCATCTCTGGACCAAGGATCGTATCAACACCCGGGAATTTTATAAACGGAAAGACGGACTCCTTCACTGATGTGTGCTGCGGCACAATCTCAGATGTAAATCCAAGTTCCTTTAATGTCTTGCCGAGCATTGACTTTGCTGCAATCTTTGCCAAAGGCTTTCCTATTGCCTTACTTACAAACGGCACTGTCCGTGAGGCGCGCGGATTAACTTCCAAAACATATATTTCATAACCTGCATTTCTGACTTCTGACTTTTTAACTGCAAACTGGCAATTCATCAGACCGATAACATTCAATTCCTTTGCCAATGCGATGGTCTGCTTCCTTATATCGTCAATAACCTTTTGATTAAGTGAGTAGGGTGGTATGGAGCAGGCAGAATCGCCTGAATGTATACCTGCCTCCTCAATATGTTCCATTATACCGCCTATAACCACATCCATGCCATCGCTTACGCAGTCAACATCAACCTCTGTTGCATTATCAAGAAACTTGTCTATCAAAACAGGGTGTTCTGGCGATGCCTCTACTGCCCTTGTCATATAATCTTTAAGGGTTTCCTCTGTATAAACAGTTTCCATTGCCCTTCCGCCTAAGACATAAGAAGGTCTTACCATAACAGGATAACCGATTTTATCCGCAACCTTGACCGCTTCATCTATTGAGCGGGCAATGCCGCTTTCAGGTCTTTGGAGATTAAGTTTTGTAAGCAGCTTATCAAATCGCTCTCTATCCTCTGCGATGTCAATGGAATCAGGCGATGTGCCGAGGATTTTTACTCCCGCCTTTTCCAGAGGCACTGCAAGTTTCAGAGGCGTCTGACCTCCGAACTGAACGATCACGCCGAATGGTTTTTCCTTTTCAATAATGTTCATCACATCTTCAAAGGTGAGCGGTTCAAAATATAGTCTGTCTGATGTATCGTAATCAGTTGAGACCGTCTCAGGGTTGCAGTTCACCATGATACTCTCTATGCCATCTTCCTTTAATGCAAATGATGCGTGAACACAGCAGTAGTCAAACTCTATTCCCTGTCCGATTCTATTCGGCCCGCCGCCAAGGATAATAACCTTTTTACGATTTGTCGGATTTGCCTCGCAGTCAGATTTTATACTCCTGACTTCTGACTTCTGACTTCTGACTTTATAATATGGTTTTTCATATGTTGAATACAGATACGGCGTAAACGCCTCGAATTCTGCGCCGCAGGTATCAACTGTTTTATAGACAGGCAGTATTCCTGCATCTATTCTCGTTTTTCTTATTTCAGATTCGCTTTTATTTAAAAGAAGCGCCAATCGTTTATCAGAAAAACCGAGTTCTTTTGCCTGCCGTAATAAATCGGAGGCAAGAGGCAAGGGGCAAGAGGCAAGATTTTTTTCTTGCTTCTGACTTCTGACTTCTGATTTCTGACTTCTGATCTCCTCCTCAAACTCCACAGTCTCCCTCACATTATTCAAAAACCATCTATCTATTTTTGACAACTCAAATATCTCATCAACAGTCATGCCGATTCGCAGCGCGTCCGCAATATGCCAAAGCCTCCTGCCTCGCCGACGGATTTCATCTGTGTTGTAAGGGTTGCATCTGCCTGCGGAAATTTTTCAAATGTAAACCTCGGAATTTTTGTAACAACATAATCAATGGTCGGCTCAAAACATGCAGGGGTCTTTTTTGTTATATCATTTGGAATCTCATCAAGCGTGTAGCCGACAGCCAATTTTGCGGCGATTTTGGCAATTGGAAAACCTGTTGCCTTGCTTGCAAGCGCAGACGAGCGGGAGACCCTTGGGTTCATCTCAATCACATACACCCTGCCGTTATCAGGATTTACAGAAAACTGTATATTTGAGCCGCCTGTATCAACGCCGATTTCCCTTATAATCTTTAGCGCAGCGTCCCTCATGATTTGATATTCCTTGTCAGTCAAGGTCTGTGCGGGTGCAACGGTTATGGAATCGCCTGTATGGACACCCATCGGGTCAAAATTTTCAATTGAGCAGATAATCACAACATTGTCTTTGGTATCCCTCATCACCTCCAGTTCATATTCCTTCCAGCCTATTACAGATTCTTCAATGAGGATTTCGCTATACGGGCTTGCATCCAGTCCATACTGAACTATGTCCTTAAATTCCTCACTGTTATAAGCAATGCCTCCGCCTGTGCCTCCAAGGGTAAAGGATGGCCGGATGATAGCGGGATAATCCATGGTCTCCATTATACTCATTGCATCTGTGAGCGTCTTTGCATAACCGCTTCTCGGCACATTTAGACCAATCCTCTCCATTGCCTCTTTGAATAATTCCCTGTCCTCAGCCTTTTTAATTGCAGGTAGTTTTGCGCCAATCAGTTCAACATTATATTTATCAAGGGCGCCTGATTCTGCAAGGGCAACAGCAGTATTCAGGGCGGTCTGTCCGCCCATAGTCGGCAACAACGCATCAGGTCTTTCTCTTTTAATGATTTTTTCAACAATCTCAGGAGTAATCGGCTCAATATATGTCCTGTCCGCAAGTTCTGGATCTGTCATAATTGTCGCAGGGTTTGAGTTGATAAGAATGACCTTATAACCCTCTTCTTTTAACGCCTTGCAAGCCTGCGTGCCTGAATAGTCAAACTCGCATGCCTGACCTATGACAATAGGACCAGCGCCGATGATTAAAATCTTTTTTATGTCAGTTCTTTTAGGCAAAAAATGCTCCGCTTGATTTCTATTTGGTCATAACTTCTTATTAATCTCGTTGTCTGTAAGTGTAACCTTGTCATTTTCTAAACCTTTGGAGTGTGTGAACTCTAAAGCTGGTAAGTATTGATACTTCCAAGTATCGTGTGTCTTGAAAAAAGTGATTGCATCCAGAGAGAGCTTTTCTACTTCTTCATATCGCCTTTACATCATTTTCGTTGAACGGTCGACCATTGTGAGAGATTTTCACTCGTTGCTGATTCATTCTTATCTCAAATGTACCCGACTCTGTCACGTCTAAGCCTGAATCCTCTGCATTCTGGATAAGTTCGAGGATGAATCCAGAACTGCGTGTAAACACGACCTGAGAAATTAACCGTAGAGCGTTAACGTAATCGTCCCAAATGTGAGTTCCTCTGGCATCCTCAATTTCCTGCCGGATGTTATCGACTACTTCTTTAGCATGGGTAATTGTATTGAATGTTGTATCCATAAATTCTCTGATCGCAAATAACGACCTAAATCAGCGACGGCGTTTTACGCCGTCCGCTGTATTGATTTGTTATACGGCTTCTTTAATTTCAATATCTTAGCCTGTGATGATTCTAATATAGAATCGCGCAGAAAAGAACTCGCCTCTAATATCTCTATGCCGATTAATTCACCACTTTCATTCAATTCGGCTGTAATATTTGGGCTTAATTCAACGCTATCTGATTCTCTTTCGTCAGAGATGACTATATGCAAAATATCTTCCTCTTTAAAATATGCCATTTTTGTTTTATCCATATATAAACCTCCCTGTTTTAAGTCGGAACTTAATTTGTTGTCGTATAGTTGCGTGAATTGTGATTGGTGTTATTTCGTTTTCATGTTTCTCATATGGAATTATAACCAGTATATCATCATGTTTGCCTACTACAATTAATCGTTTGGTTGCTGTATCAAGGTATTTTTCTGCTGAATGCCTCAATATATTTTCAATCTTTGAAAATTCAAATCCCCTTAATTTTGCTCTATGTTTCATATAGTCAGTCCATATAATTACAGATTCTTCAGGGATTCCCACATCTCCTCCAATCTTCTATTTTTATTATTGCCGTATAACGCGGGGCTTTATCCGCATCCGCTGGAACGATTTGTTAGCAGAATTCTTATTATTGTCTAGTACTCGCATTCAATATCGTCAGACCAACGATATTCTTCCCATCTTTCCGTATCAATATATCATCGTCCGTTTCAATCGTTGTAGTAGCTCGCTGAGGTTTGCGGAAACTCATATAGAGCACATCTGCATCCTTATCGTAGTCCAACCACACATGTTGCGTTGGTAATTTCAGCATGTCGGTCGCTACTGCAACACAGTTACTGATGAAATCCACTGTTCTCTTGGTTGTTACTGTCGCCATACTATTTCTCCTTTTGGTTTAGTATCAAGCAAATAAGCAGTAATCACAAATCCAGCATTCTTTGACAGTTCTCTGTAGACCACTACCAGCCACTTTCTCCTTCCGATGTTTCTCGTAGCCTTCAGAGTCCCCTGGTTTCCACGAACAACAATATCCGGTTTCCCTACAGTATCAAGTACCTCATAGAAGCAGCTTGCCAAATCATCGTGATTTTCGACAATATGGTACCATCTTTTATAAGTTAGTCGTATTGGCACACCATTTACCGAATAAGTAACTTCCATTCATATCTCCAATACCGCTAACGATAAAGCTCAGTTGCGGCGTACTCACCGTCCCCTTTTCCACTCGCCGTCAACTGCAGCAATTGGTTAGGCTTTTAATAGATAACTGTCCTTTATTTTTTATTCAATTAATGGACTCAATCTATCTTTAATTGCCTTCTCTATTTTATCGACATTATCTGTATTGTTAAATTTAATCTTATAATAATTGGCAATTTTCTTTAAGGTAGAATTGTCCATTTCTCTTAAAACCTTATTAGTTTTAAGAGCATACAAGACATAAAGTTTTTTATTTTGCTGGACATCTTCTATGTGAACAAGGGGAGACAAATTCCCATATAACCACGCATCTTCAGGATTAAACAAACTCTTCAGCGAATAAAGATACGAATATTTATAAAAATTTTCTAATGAGACAACAATTCCATTTGGGTGTTTTTTTGTCCTAAAAGAAGCGTTCTTTTTTAAGGAATTAAAATCTCTAAATGTCCAATAATACAACCCAATAGGAGAGTCTGTTATATCATTTTTTCGTGGGGGATATTTGTCAATATAACCATCGGTTGTTTTATATTTAGATAAAATAAATTTCTTGTCATTATTTAATATGTCAAATTGAAACTGTCTAATATATTCAAATGTCATTCCTGAAGGATTTTTTTCATAAAGAGCCACCAATATTGGGAATTTCCCTGTTCCTGTTCCAGAAAACAACGCACTGGAAAATATCTCTCCTCTTATTATTTTGTAGTTATCCTTAAAATCTTTTAATCTCTTAAAATTAGTCTCTTTTATCAAGTAGGATAACGGATGTAACACGCAAACAACATCAGATTTAAGTTTATCATACGATTTCAGGAACGAAACCCCTAAATCTCTATCAAACAAATCTTCATCACATATATTCTGTCCCTTCTCCCCATTCTTAAATTCTGATGTTGTATCATTATATGGTGGATTACCTATCATGATTAAAAAAGCAGAAGAAGAAATAGAATATTTCCCCCTACTGACATCCTTTAAGGAATTTGTATGAAAAATATTTCGTTGGTCAAAATGTTGTTTGAGAAAGTTATAAGCGTCTAAATCACAATCTGCTATCCGATAATCACACTGTTTGATACCAAATAAAAATGCTCCACAGCCCCCTGCACTATCAAAAAGGATGACATCTTTTTTCTTGTTTTCTAAGTAAGGCTTTATAAATTCATGAACCAGTTTAACAAGTTTTTCAGGAGTATAGTAACTACCTAATTGGATTCTTTCGATTTTTGGTAAATGTTCTGCTAAATGGACTTGCATAATTATCACCTATCACCTAAATTGAGCGATTTATTATCTCATAATGCCACTGAGACAGGCGGGACGCCTGTCCTACGGGTTTGAATGTCTAACCATTCAAGTAGGACAGCCGTCTCGGCTGTCCTTGATTTGTCAAAAGAATCGCTCAATTTAGGTATCAATAATTTCAAGAAGTGTTTCAAGGATTTTGATAATATCGTGATTGTGTCGCTTGGATGCCATCCCAAACACTTTCATCATATCTATAAAATTCAAAACATTAGTTTTGTTAATAACATACACAAGTTTATCGCCAGAAACAGATGATTTGCCAAAAAGGTCTGATGAATTCTTAAATGCTTTCAATGGGACACAAAAATAAACCATCGGCTGAACACCAGAAGCATATTGTTGCTTTTGAATAGATACTTCTATTTGTGTTTCATCCAGAGTTTCAATCATAAAAAGTGTCGGCAACTTAATACTCGTTTCTTCAAAATTTATCCCGTTTATAGTAATTTGTGAATGGTGTTCGACGGTTATGGTTTTTTCATCTATAAAACTTTTATAACTCCCTATTTCATTGAGTAAGTTCTCAACTTCTTTTTTAGTGATAAATTCTAATTCCATAGCCTTATAAAATATTTCCGACAATTCATAAGGATATTTTGTTTTCCCGTTACTCCCAACAAAATGTTTACTTGTTAATTTTGTTTCTTTTTTACCATCTTCAACTTCCTTAACAGGAACATCATAACCTATTTGCCATTCTAAGTATGTTTGATCATCAAAAGGACATTCTCTTGTCGAAAAGATTTCACCAAAATCTAATCTATTTTTTCTTTTCTTGAATCTGAATTTACCGGCATTAGTTGCAGGTATGGTTAATAAAATACTGTTTTCTTTAATTGTCCAATCCATTTTTATCTCCTTATTTCAATCTTAATATTATCCGATTCTTTTATAATTAACCCAAATGTCTTTGGACTCTTTCAAGAGCGATTTTATAATACTTTTCTTCAATTTCAAAACCAATAAATCTTCTATTAAGTTGAAGACATGCCACAGCAGTGCTTCCACTCCCTATAAAAGGATCCAAAATTAAATCATTTTCTTTTGTCCACATTTTTAAAATTTCTTTTATAAAGTGTTTGGGTTTCGGTGTTGGATGATCTATATATCCTTCATCAGGTTCAATCATTTTTCCATGAGTATCTACAAATATATCTTTATTCCAATGAATAATTTTAGGACTTCCCTTCTTAAAGATAAAGCAAGACATAAATTTCGTGTCCCCTATGGGAGATTTAACCCTTCCTTCAGGACAATATAAAACGATCTGCCAGAAATAATTAAATGGATTGTTCTTGAATAATTGTGGTAGAAATTTTGTACTAAAAAATGTAATAAAGAAACTGTTGTCTTTTAAAACTCTATCGCATTCTGGCAGAACATTATAAAAAAGACTTAAATCAGTATCATTTCGGACACCATCTTTATTTAATCCGTAAGGTGGGTCAGTAATTATCGCATCTATGGAATTATCTGGAATTAACTTTATCAGTTCCAAACAATCTCCACAGATTATTTTATTGACGAAATCTTCTGGATATTTAAGATTTCCATTAAATTTATTTGTCCTTAATATCATTTTCATCTTAAACAATCCTTAAACCGCAATGTTTGTCACTCCACGGCACTCTGTCTTATTAGTCTTGGTTGTTATCTTACGCCTGAGTAATCTCTTACGCTTGTAGGCCTAACACCAGAAATCACCTGCTTTTTCCCAGAGCGAAGCAGCGGGAAAAAGTCAGGTGGATTGATTTGTTATATATTCTTTGTATTTGCTTTGCCATAGATAAACATAGGAATGTCATCTTGAACTACTAAATAACCCTCTTCCCAATCATCAGGAAGATTCATCTCAAATGGTCTAAAGCGATCATATTCTTTTTTAAATACTTCAACAGGCAAATCTACTGTTTCCCATGCGTAATTGCACCACCAACGTACTGGATTATTTGAATTGTTTTCTTTTTTGATAACTATAGCTTCAGCTGGGTTGAGATTCTTACCTTTTTCAATAGCTATAATTTTAGGCATGGTATTTTACCTTTTTCAATTTTATTCCTTGTATATAACATTCATTTTTATACTTATTCTACATTCGGCGATAAAATACAATGGAAATATTATAAAGTCAAGAGAAGTTTAGAAAAATATATTGAAAAGCGAGTTGTTATTATATATAATATTTAAAATTTAAATATTATAATGATTCGGTATAATTTAGGAGTTTGTTATATTAAGTGAGTTTAAAGAATATTTGCTTCAGCAGGGCAAGGTAAAGGCAAATCAAATCCCCTACTACTTAAAGTGGATAGGAAACTGCTATGCCTTTTTTCATGTTTCTGATTCAACCTTGCTGAACAGCGACCAGAAGAAACAGTTTTTGACATACACGGCAAAAAATCATGAGGATTGGCAGGTGAATCAGGCTGATACTGCGTTAAGGCTTTACAATTATTTTCTTTCCGAAAAACTTAAGACATCAATTCCAACAAATATGGCGCAGGAGAATTGGATCACGATTGAGGAAAAACTGCGTGAGGCATTGAGGCTGCGGCACAGGTCATACTCCACCGAAAAAACTTACCTCACATGGGCGCGCAGTTTTCATGCCTTTATAAATAACAAAGAACCTGCTGACCTTGAAGGTAGAGATATTCAGGATTTTCTGAG
>JACRPW010000074.1 GCA_016223005.1 Deltaproteobacteria bacterium
AACCCTGAAAAAACCAGGAAGACATTGGCACTGGGGGAAGGTAGCGATTGAAAAGTGGTGACTATGGAGATGGTTTTAAAAAAAAGATTTTCAAAAGGAGGGACAAAGATGGTTAGGTATCTGCTGCTTATATTTATAATGATTTTGCCTTTCAATGCATCTGCTCAAACAGGGGATGAAGTGGTCAAAAAATCTCAGGCGGCATTCCATTATCAGGGCAAGGATTTTAAGGCAAGGGTAATAATGAAACTAATAAGCAAGGGAGGTAAGGAAAGGCTCAGGGAACTTAAAATGCTGAGAAAAAACTATGGCGAATCCGGCGGCGACCAGAAGTTCTTCATGTATTTCTTTCAGCCTGCGGATGTTAAGGATATGACCTTCATGGTTTATAAGTATCCGGCAAAGGATGATGACAGATGGCTCTTTGTGCCTGCAATAAACATGGTAAGAAGGATCGCGGCGCAGGATAAGACATCCAGTTTTGTCGGCTCTGATTTCACATACGAGGATATTTCCGGCAGGGATATAGAGGATGATAACCATACCATTGTTAAGGAAGAGAAGATTGGAGAAAATGACTGTTATGTAATAAAAAGCGCCCCAAAGAGAGGGGATGTGGATTACAGTTATAAACTCTCATGGATTGACAAGACACATTTCCTGCCAATAAAAGAGGAATACTATGACCGGAAGGGTGAACTATATAAGGTGTTCTCTGCGGATGAGATTAAGGATGTAAAAGGATTTCCGACTATCGCAAAGCGGACTATGAAAAACCTCCAGAGTGGACACTCCACAGAGGTTGCATACATAAAATCAGATTATAACATTGGGATTGAAGACAGCCTCTTTTCAGAGAGATTTCTTAAACAGCCTCTGAAAAAGTGGATTGAATGAAGACAAAAATATCTCTCAAGTTGTCATTCCTGCGAATGCAGGAATCCAGTATTTTTGGCTCTTCTGAATTGCTGTATTTCTGGATTCCCGTTCCCTGCTTAAAACTTGCAGGGACAGGTTTCATGGCAATGACCATCTCGCTTCTTTTTCCATTTCATGCAATGGCATCTGATATTTCCATCCACGGTTTCCTTCAAGGAAATTATTCCTACAGCACAACTGAAAACCCTGATGGAGGCGATTTCAAATGGGGAGAGGAGAGGATTCAATTAAAGATTGACGCAGCAAAAGAGCAATTTAGATTGTTCATAAAAGCAGACGCTTCTTATGACCATATAGATGAAGACTCTGAACTAGAATTAAGGGAAACCTACATAGACTACACAGCAAGCAAGTGGGACTTGAGGCTCGGCAGACAAATCATTACATGGGGGCTGGGGGATTTGATATTTATAAATGATGTGTTCCCAAAGGATTATGAGGCGTTCTTTTCAGGAAGACCTTTGGAATATCTAAAGAAAGGGATAGATGGAATAAAGGTCGGCGTTTATCCTGAGTTTGCCTCATTTGAGATTATTGTTATTCCATTCTTTGAATCCAACAATTACCCTGCTCCAAAAAGATTCTACATGTTTGACCCAATGCCTACGGTTACAAACAGGGAAGAGAATGAGCCTCAAACAGCCTTTAAAAATACTGAATTTGCCTTAAGGGCTTACAGGGACATTGCCGGCTTTGATGCATCAGTATATTTTTATCGCGGCTATTTCCGCAAGCCCTATATGCTCCCTGACAATCTTAATAACACGACTAAAATCACCCTTTTCTACCCTGAAGTATCAGTTTATGGGGCAAGTTTGCAGGGCAGGATGCTTGACGGGGTTTTAAGCCTTGAGGCTGGACATTATGACTCAAGAGAGGACAGGTCTGGCACAGATTGGACAGTTCCCAATTCCCAGACAAGATTTCTCATTGGCTATCAAAGACAGATATGGGAAGACTTCACAGCAGGGCTTCAATACTATGGGGAATATATGCATGACTATTCAGATTACAAAGAGAATCAGCCCGCAGGACTTCCAAGAGACAAAAGATTTTATCAACTTGCAACAATAAGGCTTACACAATTTCTAATGCATCAGACCTTAAAACTATCGCTCTTTTCCTTTTACAGTCCTTCTGATGGCGACTATATGCTGAATCCGGAGCTCAAATATAATTTCTCAGACAATGTATGGGCTGCAATAGGATGGAATATATTTGGCGGCGGCGAAGAATGGAGCCAGTTCGGACAACTGGCTCAGAATGACAATATCTATCTGCAATTGAGATATGAGTTTTAAATCAAAAAACTTATCCTATTTTATAGGGCAGTAAAACGAAAAACATTGGTGATACTTATTTTGCATATCACGAATTGCAAGAGTTGTTGGAATAAAGTGGACGGCAGGATGTCCCGGTGGGGATGATGCTTTTATACAAACTATAAAGGGACTTCTTAGACGCAAGTTAAAGGCTATGACAAGGGCAGACCTCTAAAAGAAAAATAAAAGCGGTCGCTGTCCCCATTTTTCCGTCCCCATTTTTTCCCATTTTTTCGGCAGACGAATTGAAAGACGAGGACAAGGGAGACCGAAGAAAGGTGGAAAATAAATCTGTCCCGTTTATTTCGCGTTTATTTCGGTCCCGTTTATTTGCGTTTATTTTCCCATGTCTAATGAGAATGCATCCGGGATCATTTAACTTTTTAAGCAAGTTTTTTCTTTTCATACAGCAAGGGAGAGTTCTTTGACCTTATGCTTTTCAGGGACATCCTCCATTGTCATAAGCATATATGCTGTCCCTGACAGACTTTACAATACTTGCATTTTGAAGTAATATCAATTGCATGATTTTATCAGTTGTCTTGTTGATGGTTTTTATAATCTTAATTCCTGAATATGCATGGGCATGGGGACCTGCAACACATCTGGAAATTGGCAGGGATATACTTGATAGTCTGAGATTACTCGCACCACATATAAGGGAATTGCTGTCAAAATTTCCGCATGATTTTCTATATGGAAACATTAGTGCTGATATTGTAGTAGCAAAAAATCTGACAGAGGAACTTAAACACTGCCACAACTGGAAGGTCGGATTAAAAGTCCTCAAAAAGGCTTCCAACCCATCGCAAAAGGCATTTGCCTATGGTTATCTCTCACACCTTGCAGCAGACACAATAGCACATAACTATTATATCCCTGAAAGGCTGCTCATTTCATTTTCCAGCAGAATCTTACGGCATACATACTGGGAACTGAGGTTTGATGCTATGGCTGATAAAA
>JACRPW010000075.1 GCA_016223005.1 Deltaproteobacteria bacterium
ATCTGATTGGATAAAACCAGGCGCTGTGGTTATAGATGTTGGTGTAAACCGCCTTGAAAACGGGAAACTTGCAGGGGATGTGGATTTTGAAGATGTTAAAGAAAGGGCTTCTTTTATAACACCTGTGCCGGGCGGGGTCGGCCCAATGACAATTGCAATACTGCTGCATAACACAATAGAGGCAGCAAAAAAACAGTTTAAGAGTTTAAGAGTTTAAGAGTTTAAGAGTTTAAGAGTTTAAGAGTTTAAGAGTAAAATCAATGATAATCACAAAGAAAAAAGATTTTCAAAAGATTTTGGAATACCTTAAAAATAAAAATAAAATATTTTTATACGGCTGCAACTCTTGCGCTGAACAGTGCGAGACAGGCGGGGAAAAGGAAGTAAAAGAGATGACCTTGCTTCTTGAGAATGCAGGCAAAAAGGTTACAGGCTTTTCCATCCCTGATGAGACCTGCTACAGCATGGCAGTTAAACAGGTTTTAAAGCAATATAAACAAGATATTTTAGATTCTGACGCTGTCCTTGTCCTTGCATGCGGCGCAGGTGTAAAGGCTGTGGCAGACAGCATAGGTGATGAGAAACCTGTATTTCCTGCCCTTGATTCCCTGTATCTAGCAAATGTTACAAGGTATGGACATTTTGCAGAAGGCTGTAGTCTTTGCGGTGACTGTCTACTTGCCTATACTGCTGGTATCTGTCCTCACACAGATTGCCCAAAAGGGCTTCTAAACGGTCCATGCGGCGGCGTGGAAAACGGCATGTGCGAGGTAAACATTGAAAATGAATGCGCATGGATAAGGATTTACCGCCGTCTTGAAAAACAGGGAAGGCTTGATGTCATGAAAAGGGTTGCGCCTGCAAAAGACCATTCTTCCGGAGTAAAGCCGAGAAATACTATAGTGGAATCAAGAAGAAAAAAGTAGTAAATAGTGATTTATATCAACATATTTATGGTTCGCTCAGAGGAGGTGTTCAAATGGTTGACAAAGTTGTTAGAGCGTCAGTAGAAGCCTTTCTTAGAAAGGTTCGCGCAAACGAGGTTTCTGTGCGATGCGGCGTTATTTTCGGTTCACAGGCAACAGGACGGTCAAGCGCATTGAGCGACATAGACCTTTTGGTAGTATCTGCCCGATTTGATGAAAGGCGTGAAAGAAAGGACATAAACCTGCTCTGGCATCTTGCAGCAAGAACAGACAGCCGTATTGAGCCGATTCCCTGCGGCGAGAAACAATGGCTTGAGGATGATTCCAGCGCAATCATAGAGATTGCAAGGCGGGATGGAGAGGTTGTAGAGGTGTAACATGGAGAATAATAGGGTCAGCGACCATTAAGCAAGTAGGGTGGGCTGCGCCCCCCAAACATGAATTGTATATAGGTGGAACAGACATTTTGTCTGACTGTCAGGCTGGAAGCCTGACCTATAAGAAGCCTGACATATAATGGGAAGCCTGTGCTACTAAGAAACAGAATCTGAAAATAAAAGGCGGAATAAATGCAAACCCTAAAAGAATCGCTTGCATCAAACAAATTTGTTATAACTGCCGAAATCTGTCCGCCAAAAGGCACTGATACATCAATATTTATAAAAAATGCAAGGCTCTTGAAAGATAAGATTGATGCGGCAAATGTTACTGATAACCAAAGGGCAGTGATGAGGCTGTCATCTCTTGCGTGTTCAGTGTTACTTTTAAAAGAAGGCATTGACCCTGTATTCCAGATGACTTGCAGGGACAGGAACAGGATTGCGCTTCAATCAGACATCCTCGGCGCATGGACCCTTGGCATAAAAAATATTCTGGCGCTGTCAGGAGACCATGTGTCTTTCGGGGACCACCGTGAGGCAAAACCTGTGTTTGACCTCGATTCTGTTCAACTGATTCAGACTATATCAAAACTTAACAATGCACGGAATATGAATGATATATCATTAAACAGCGGAACAGATTTTTTAATAGGGGCAGTTGTTGCGCCAGGGGCTAATCCGCCTGAACCTGAGATGCTCAAGTTTGAAAAAAAGGTCTCAGCAGGCGCAAAGTTCTTTCAGACGCAGGCGTTTTATGATATGGAGAAATTCAAAAGATTTTATGAATATGCAAAAAAATTGGGGACAGATTTGAAATCTGTCCCCACAATACTTGCCGGCATCCTCCTTTTGAAATCTGCAAAGATGGCGCACTTTCTAAATAACAATGTGCCGGGTGTCAATGTACCGCAAAACCTTATAAATGAATTGGAACAGGCACCTGACCAGCTGCAAAAAGGCATTGAGATAGCAGCAAGACAGATTAAGGAACTAAAGACATTTTGTGATGGTGTCCACATAATGGCAATAGGGCAAGAAGATAATGTGCCAAAAATTATAGAGATGTCAAACTAATGGACTTAAGGAAGACCCCTTTAAATCAAATCCATAAAGAACTCAGTGCAAAGATGGTCCCATTCGCCGGATGGGAGATGCCTGTCCAGTATACAGGCATAATTGATGAACACAGGATAGTCAGGAAAAAGGTTGGACTATTTGATGTAAGCCACATGGGTGAGATATTTGTGGCAGGGGAAAGGGCCCTGGAGGCTGTGCAACTCCTGACCACAAATGATGCCTCAAAGATGGTTGACGGACAGGTTCAATACACGCTTTTATGTTATCCTGACGGCGGTATTGTAGATGATGTAACCCTCTACAAATTTAATGAGCAGAGGTTTTTATTTTGCGTAAATGCGTCAAATACAGAAAGGGACTTTGAATGGATTAAAGAAAATGTTGGGGATATTGCAAATCTAAAAAATGCAAGCGATTCCTTTGCCCAGTTGTCTATTCAGGGACCTCTTGCGCAGGAGGTCTTGCAAAAGAGTTGCAATATTGATTTGTCTGAAATAAAATATTACCATTTTATGGTTGGTTTGATAAGCAGTGCAGGCACTATTATATCAAGGACAGGTTACACAGGTGAGGACGGTTTTGAAATATATATCCCGCCTGAAGAGGCAAATAGGATATGGAATAAAATACTTGACGATGGTAAATCTTATGGTATAAAACCAATTGGACTTGGGGCAAGGGATACACTGCGGCTGGAAATGGGTTATCCTTTATATGGAAATGAACTTTCAAAAGATACAACACCTCTTGAGGCAGGGCTTGCAAGGTTTGTTGCCTTTAATAAAAATGATTTTATAGGAAAAAAATCTCTTGAATCCCAGACTAAAACTGGTATAAAAAAGAAACTGATAGGGTTTAAGATGATTGAAACAGGTATCGCACGGCACGGCAGTCAAATATTTAATGATAAAAAACCTATTGGTGAGGTTACAAGCGGGACAATGTCTCCGTCCATTGGCATACCTATTGGCATGGGTTATGTGGAAGCAGGGTTCAGTGAAACAGGGAGAGAGATTGGTATAGGGATAAGGAACAGAATCTCAAAGGCTGTAATTGTTACAAAAAGGTTTTATAATCTGCAGCACAAATTATAAGAGGAGGAATATTATTTATGGATTTCCCAAAAGAACTAAGGTATTCAAAGGAACACGAATGGGCAAGGGCTGAAAGCAATATTGTTACAATCGGCATCACAGACTATGCCCAGGACTCTTTAGGCGATGTTGTATATATTGAACTGCCTCGGGAGGGAAGCACTGTTACAAAAGATGAGACATTTGGTGTTGTTGAATCTGTCAAGGCAGTATCTGACCTTTATTCGCCTGTAACAGGAAAGGTGATAGAGGTAAATGATGCCCTTATTGACAGCCCTGAGGTTATAAATGATGACCCATACGGCGATGCATGGATGATAAAGGTTGAAATATCAAATCCTGCAGAGATTGATGACCTTCTCACTGCCGATGAATATAAAGACTTTGTTGAGGAGGAGAAGTAAAATCAATTATGAATTAAAAATTAGGGATTAAGGTTGATAATTCATAATTCGTAATTCGTAATTTCCAATTGACATGTCCTACATTCCTCACACTGACAATGATATAAAAGAGATGCTGGGGGTAATTGGCATTAAGGCAGTCCATGACCTGTTTAATGCCATTCCTCCTGATATAAGACTCAAGACCCCTTTAAACCTGCCAAATGAACTGCCTGAACAGGAACTTGTCAGAGAAATCACAAACATAAGCAGAAAAAATGGCAATATTGAGGACTACATCTCCTTTATTGGCGCAGGTGCATACAACCATTATGTGCCAAGCATTGTCCATCACATCATCCTCCGCTCGGAGTTTTATACAGCATACACGCCATATCAGCCTGAAATAAGTCAGGGAACACTTCAGGCAATATTTGAATACCAGACGCTTATATGCCAGTTGACAGGGATGGATGTCACCAATGCGTCAATGTATGACGGTGCATCAGCATCAGCAGAGGCTGTTCTTATGGCACAGCGGATAAACTCAAGACCTGAGTGCCTTTTATCATCTGCCCTCCATCCAGAATACAGAGAGGTTGTTAAGACATATCTCGGCATCCGCAGAGACAGTATCAAAGAAATCCCTTTCTGCACTGAAACAGGGGCAACACCTGTAGAGGCAGTAGAAAGATATATTGATAAAGATACTGCCTGTGTTGTTATTCAATACCCAAACTTTTTTGGTTCTATTGAAGACTTAAGTGCAATATCAGAAATAGTTCATAAAAACGGCTCTGTATTCATTGTTGTAATTACCGAACCTATATCACTTGGTTTATTAAAGCCGCCTGGGGCGTTTGACGCAGATATAGTGGTTGGTGAAGGACAGGCATTTGGTAGTGCGCTCAACTTAGGCGGTCCGTATCTTGGTTTTTTTGCAACTAAAGAAGGATTTTTAAGAAATATGCCCGGCAGACTTGTGGGGGAAACAATTGACAAGGATGGCAAAAGGGGTTATATCCTCACCCTTGCTACAAGAGAGCAGCATATAAGAAGGGAGAAGGCAACATCAAATATCTGCACAAACGAAGGTTTGTGCGCACTAACCGCTGCTATTTATCTCACAGCTCTTGGCAAAACAGGCATTGTTAATCTGGCAAAAATCAATCTCTGCAAGATGCACTATTTGAGACAGCGATTAAAGGAACTGAAAAATGTAAAACCTGCATTTTCATCTCCTGTCTTCAATGAGTGTGTAATAAACTTAAATGAGGACGGAGATACAGTTATAAAGTCCTTATTAAAACAGGGCATACTGGGCGGCATATCACTTAAACGATTTTACCCTCAACTTAATTCTCACATCCTTCTTTGCGCCACAGAAATGAATACAAAAGAAGATATTGATATGTTGATAGAAGAACTTAAGGAACTTAAAAATGAGTAGCGGCTTAATATTTGAGAAGAGTTCCAAAGGTAGAAGGGGCATATCTATACCAAAGTTAGATGTTCCTGATATAAACCCTTTGGATGTTATACCCCATGATGTTTTAAGGGCTGACATAGAGGGATTCCCAGAGGTGTCTGAACTTGATGCAGTAAGGCATTTTGTAAACCTCTCTCAAATGAATTTTGGTGTTGATACAGGTTTTTATCCCCTTGGTTCATGCACAATGAAATATAATCCAAAGGTGAATGAGGATATGGCAAGGCTTTCCGGTTTTTCAAAGGCGCATCCATATCAAGCGCCTGAACTGTCGCAAGGCGCACTCCAACTCATGTATGAACTTGAAGGGTTTTTATCCGAGATAAGCGGCATGGATGCTGTTACGCTCCAGCCTGCTGCAGGCGCACACGGCGAACTCTGCGGCATGCTTATGATTTCAGCATATGTTAAGGCAAAGGGCAAGCCAAGAAAAAAGGTCATCATCCCTGACACAGCGCATGGCACAAACCCTGCAAGTTCAAACCTTGCCGGATTTACAGTTGTTACCATAAAAGAAGGCAAGGGCATTATAAGCCCTGAGGCAGTTGCATCTGTAATGGATGAGGATACAGCAGCGCTGATGCTTACAAACCCGAATACAATCGGTTTGTTTGAAACAAATATAAAAGAGATTGCAGATATAGTCCACAAAAAGGGCGGGTTTGTATATTGCGACGGAGCAAATCTGAATGCACTAATGGGTATTGCAAAACTTGGAGACATGGGTGTTGATGTAATACAGTTTAATCTGCATAAGACATTTTCAACCCCTCACGGCGGCGGCGGACCAGGCTCAGGTCCTGTCGGCGTAAAAAAAATACTAGAGCCGTTTTTGCCTGTGCCGAGGATAATAAAAAGAGGCAAGAGATTTAATCTTGGTTTCAATTGTCCGATGTCAATAGGAAGATTAAAGGCGTTTTACGGCAATTTCGGCATAATGGTCAGGGCATACAGTTACATAAGGGCAATGGGGCCGGACGGGCTTAAAAAGGCAAGCGAGATGGCGGTATTGAATGCAAACTACATAATGGAAAAACTTAAAAAGGCTTATCACCTGCCGTTTGACCAAACCTGCATGCACGAGTGCGTCTTATCAGACAAGGTTCAGTCTGAAAAAGATGTTTATACATTAGATATTGCAAAAAGGCTCATGGACTACGGCTTTCATCCGCCGACAATATATTTCCCATTGGTTGTCCCGGGCGCAATAATGATTGAACCGACAGAAACAGAAAGCAAAGAGACCATTGACAGGTTTATAGCGGCGATGATGACAATTGCAAATGAGGCAAGGGAATCGCCTGATATAGTCAAAAATGCGCCGCAGACAACAAAGATTGGAAGGCTTGATGAGGTTAATGCAGTAAAAAAACCAGTATTGAGGTGGAAGCCTTAAAGATAGTTATAGGGAGAAATCAAAAGTCAAAATTCAAAAATCAAAATGACAGAGAAAAATTCAAAA
>JACRPW010000076.1 GCA_016223005.1 Deltaproteobacteria bacterium
ATCGTTCTGCAGCTGTGCGTATTCCGGTTTATACTGAGAACCCCAAAACCAAAAGAATTGAATTCAGACCACCGGATAATTCCTGCAATCCTTATTTGGCCTTTGCCGCAATGCTTATGGCAGGAATAGACGGAATACAGAACAAGATTAGTCCGGGCGACCCGCTTGACAAGGATATATACGGTCTCTCTCCAGAGGAACTTTCAAAGGTTCCATCTGCCTGCGGCTCTCTTGAAGAGGCATTGAACGCCCTTAAAAAAGACCACGAATTTTTATTAAAAGGCGATGTGTTTACGCAGGATGTCCTTGATACATGGATAGAGTATAAGATGGATAAAGAGGTGAACCCTGTAAAGTTAAGACCTGTGCCGCATGAGTTTGCCTTGTATTTTGACTGCTGATGATTGTGCAGAAAACAAAAAATGGGACGGAACGACGTCCCATTTTCCCTGTGCGGGTTTCATATAAACCCGTATGTCAGAAAGATGATGCAAATACCAACAAATGACACAGTAGTTATGTGCATTATCTTTACTGTCTTGTAAATCATATCTCTATTTGGGTTGCGCCCCTTATCTCCAATCACGGGCTTTTTGACAAGTTCTCCGAAGTAATAATTGTCCCCGCCCAACTGGCAGTTTAATGCACCTGCTGCCGCTGCCTCTGGATAACCTGCATTAGGGCTTGTATGTTTTCTGGCATCACGACAGACTATCCTTGCTGAATTCCTCCAGTCAAATCTCAAGATGAGGCTTGCAACAATCATTAAAAATGCTGTAAGCCTTGCAGGTATAAAATTGGCAATATCATCCACCCTTGCAGAAAACCACCCGAAGTTTTTGTATCTTTCGTTTTTGTAACCGACCATTGAGTCAAGGGTATTCACTGCCTTGTATGCAAGCGCAAGTGCGGGACCTCCTATGGCAAGGTATAAGAGCGGGGCAATAATACCATCAGATGTATTTTCTGAAACCGTCTCAATAACAGCACGATAGATTTCTTCTTCAGATAAATTTTGGGTATCCCTGCCGACAATGTTCTTTAGTCTTTTTCTTGCCTCATCAATTGAAATATTCTCAAGTGCATGGATTACAGAATATGCCTCCTGATGCAAAGACTTTATGGAAAGTGTTGTATATGCGAGAAAGACAGAAAAAAGGCTGAAGGCGAAAGGCGAAAGGCGAAAGGCAATATACAATAAGAGCCATGTAGAACCAAATACAGTTCCAACAACAATAATAAACAGAAAAACGCCGCCAATCTTTTCATCTGCCGGGGTTTTTACAATTTGCCTTATTCTGTTTTCAAGGAATGTAATATATCTTCCAATCCACCTTATAGGATGAGGAAGCCATTTGGGGTCGCCAATGGCTAAATCAAGGAGATAGGCTAAAATTATGAGCAGATACCATGAATCATACATTAGTTTTGACTTTTGAACTTTGAATTCAAATCCCCCCCCCTTCCCGCTTTTCTCGCTTCATTATATCTCCCTTCTTGCCAGTACCTCTCTGGGTTTGCTTCCCTGACTTGGACCAACAACACCTTCTGCCTCCATCTTTTCAATGATTCTTGCGGCTGTGTTATAGCCAATCCGCAGCCTCCTTTGAATATAGGATGTAGATATTTGTCCTATTTGCAGGGCAATATTTACTGCCTCATCATATCTACTGTTAAATTCCTTGTCATCTTCTTCATTTTGTTCTTTACTATTTTTATCTTCCAGTTTTGCTTCAAGGATTTCTCTATGAAACACAGGGCTGCCTTGTTTCTTCAAAAATTCAGCAATCCTGTTGATTTCTATCTCAGATACATATCCGCCGTGTATCCTTTGCAGTTTTGCTGTGCCGGGCGGTAAAAAGAGCATATCACCGTCTCCGAGGAGACTCTCTGCGCCCATAGAATCAAGGATTGTGCGGGAGTCTGTCCTAGATACAACCTGACAGGAAATCCTTGCAGGGAAATTTGCCTTGATAAGCCCTGTTATTACATCAACAGATGGTCTCTGTGTTGCTACCAGAAGATGTATGCCTGATGCCCTTGCCATCTGTGAGAGTCTCACAAGGCAGTCCTCCACATCTTTGCCTGCAACCATCATTAAATCTGCAAGTTCATCTATAACAACAACTATGTATGGTAATCTCTCATGCCCTCTTTTTGTATCCCTGTCTGTTTTTGTAATCACCTCTTTACCTTCGTCCAGCATTTGATTATATCTGGCAATATTCTTTGCGCCAAACTCTGCTATAAGTTTATACCTTTCCCCCATCTCTCTTACAACCCCGCGGAGTATACCTGCGGCCTTTCTAGGGTCTGTTACAACAGGGGTTAAAAGATGGGGTATGCCTTCGTATGCTGAAAGTTCAAGCATCTTCGGGTCTATCATTATAAATTTTACATCATCAGGCGATGCCTTATAGAGGATGCTTAGTATCATTGCATTTATTGCCACACTCTTACCTGTTCCTGTTGCACCTGCAAGCAAAAGATGCGGCATCTTTGCAAGGTCAGAAACAAAGGGATTGCCTACAAGGTCTTTACCAAGCCCCAGTGTTAAAAAGGAATGACTTTTTACATACTCCTGACTCTCCATAATATCCCTTAAGAATATCTTTCCCCTTATGAGATTCGGGACCTCTATGCCTACAACTGCCTTTCCGGGAACAGGTGCAAGTATCCTGATTGATGTTGCACGGAGGGCAAGGGCAAGGTCATCTGTAAGATTTATAATCTTACCGACCTTTATCCCGGGTGCCGGCTCAAATTCATACATTGTTATAACAGGGCCCGGTCTTACAGCAACTATGGTCCCATCAACACCAAAATCCTTGAGTTTTTTTTCAACGATCTTTGAATTTGTGATTATACCCTCTTTATCTATGGACTTACCCTTTTCAGGGTTTATATCCAGAAGGGAAAGGGGCGGGAGTGTAAATTTTCCATCAGACTCTAAAAATTCAAAATGCTGCTGGACAGGTTCTTTTGATTTCGCCTGCCTTTTGAATTGCTCCTTTGAGGGTTCTGATATGACAACTATCGGTGCAGCATGTATTTTATCGTCAGGTTTTGCAAGGGCATCTATTTCCTTCTTTTGAACCTTAGCCTTTGCATCACGGCTTTTTTTTCTCCTTTCCTTCCAATCTAGCCATTGCCCATTTATTATTTTATATGTGGAATCGCAAATGGCATAAAACCTTTTTGAAAGACTTACTATGGAGATGCCTGTCCCATATACCATGCTTACTGCTGCAATGGCTGATAAAAGAATGACTGTGCCTATTGTATTCAGGTAGCCTTCCAGAAAATAGTCAATATAGCCGCCGATAAGTCCCCCCGCTGTAAACCTGTCAGCAGAGAGCATACCTATAAGACCTGAAAATGAGGCAAGTAAAGACAAAAGGCTTAAAACAACAGATGCGTTATAAGGGGGATCTTTTTTTAAAAACAGTTTAATGGAGACGACAAATAATATGAGAGGGAGAAGATATGCAGAAAATCCGATTAGAAAAAATAGTCCATCGCTGGTATACAAACCAACACGACCGCCCCAGTTGAGAGTCTTTTTATCTATACCTTGTTGTAAAAAGGCAGGGTCTTGTTCAGAGTATGACAGAAGGCTTATTGTGATGAAAAGGCAGGACGCAAGGACAAATATCCCGATTATTTCCTTAACATGACTGCTTTTTATTCCCTCTTTTTCAGCCATAGGATTCTAAAGTTATACTGTTTTTCTCTCTTTATTTTTGTATTTTATAAAAAAGCGGCTGCAGGACGATTTATAACATGGTATAAGATAAGTAGTCAAGGTTTGCGGTGTTTGGTTATAACCATACTTAAGTCCTTGACCCATTGTTCACTTATTCGTATAATATGCAGGATTTTAAAATCTTAAGCGGAGGTCTTTTATGACAACTATTATAGATGTCCTTGCAAGGGAGATACTGGATTCAAGGGGCAATCCCACAGTAGAGGCAGAGGTTGTTCTTGAAGACGGCTCTGTGGGAAGGGCAGCAGTGCCGTCAGGGGCATCAACAGGCGAACATGAGGCAGTGGAATTAAGAGATGGCGATAAAAAAAGATACCTCGGCAAAGGCGTTTTAAAGGCTGTTTCAAATATTGAGGATAAGATAGGCATAGAGATAGTCGGCATAGATGCTACTGAACAGGTCTTGATAGACAAGATTATGATAGAACTTGACGGCACGGAAAATAAATCAAAACTCGGCGCCAATGCAATCCTTACTGTATCTTTGGCTGTTGCAAAGGCTGCAAGTAATTCCCTATGCCTCCCATTATACCAGTATATCGGCGGGGTCCATGCAAATACACTTCCTGTGCCAATGATGAATATAATAAACGGCGGCGCCCACGCAGATAACAGCCTTGACTTGCAGGAATTTATGATAATGCCTGCAGGTGCAGAGGATTTTTCAATCGCTATAAGGATGGGTGTTGAGGTATTTCACAGCCTCAAATCAATATTAAAAAAGAAGGGTATGAATACTGCTGTTGGTGATGAGGGCGGATTTGCACCAAGCCTTAAATCAAATGAAGAGGCAATTGGGTTAATAATGGAGGCTATATCTCAAGCAGGTTATAAGGCAGGAAAAGATATTTTGCTCGCCCTTGATGCAGCGGCAAGCGAGTTTTATGATTCTAAAAAGAAGGTCTATAATCTAAAAGGAGAGGGCAGGAGTTTGTCCTCTGAAAAGATGGTTGATTATTATGAAAAACTTGTTAAGGCATATCCGATAATATCTATTGAAGACGGACTTTCAGAGAATGACTGGAAGGGGTGGAAGGTCTTAACAGAGAGACTCGGCAATAAGGTGCAACTGGTAGGTGATGACATATTTGTTACCAATACAAAGATTCTGGCAAGAGGCATAAAAGAAGGGATTGCCAATGCCATACTTATAAAGGTCAACCAGATTGGGACACTGACAGAAACCCTTGATACAATTGAGATGGCAAAAAGGGCAGGCTACACTGCTGTAGTTTCACACCGAAGCGGCGAGACAGAGGATGTTACAATTGCAGACATAGCAGTTGCTGCAAATGCAGGACAAATCAAGACAGGCTCTGCGTCTCGGACAGACCGTATTGCAAAGTACAATCAACTCCTGCGGATTGAAGAAGAACTTGGGGAGACAGCAAGGTTTTTAGGCAGAGATGCCTTTTATAATCTATGATTGAACACTATGAGTTCGGCAAATTAGTCATTGACGGCAAGACATACACCAGTGATTTGATAATCATGCCTGACAGGCTCATAGAGAACTGGCGGAGGAAGGAAGGGCATAATCTGGTCATTGATGATATAGAGCCTGTCATACTTGAATGGCCTATAACCCTTGTAATCGGCACAGGGGCGGACGGGATGATGAAGGTCTCAAAAGAGATAAGAACGATGCTTCCGCTGCGGGGCGTAAAGATTATTGAGATGAAAACCAAAGAGGCAGTAGAGGCGTATAATGAGATATATAAGTTTGAAAAGACAGCAGCAGCACTGCACCTGACCTGCTAGTTTTTATTACTATCTGAGGGATTTTCGGAGCAAATTTATCTTTCCAAAATACCTCTCTCTTTAAAAGGTTCTTCAATGGGCGGCGCATCTACTCCTGAAACAGGTTTTTCTTTCATGCGAATTCTATCCCTTAATACCTTTTCCTCTTTCTGCATATCTGCAAGTTTTTTGAGGGAACTATCCCTTACAAAGACTGCCCTTTCTATTATCCTTGTAATCTCTTTTTTGTTCTCTGTCTTTATTCTGCCAGAGAGTTCTTTGAGTGCTTCTATCTGTTTGTTTGTATAGGTATTGACAATACTAAATACCTTTTTTGAAAATCTGTTGGGTTCGGATTCCAGCCATCTGGTGTTTTTTAATCCTGCAACAGCATCAGCCTTTTCCTTTTTAGAAGATGAAATCCTGTCTTTTATATAATCCTTATCCGTGCCTTTCATACTCTGCTCAAGGTTTGTAAGGAGGTCATCTTCCTCTGCACCAAAATCTTCAATAATACTTACTGCAAGGGAGAAACTATCTTTCTGGGCATGTCCAAATGTTGAATATAGAAACACAGATGCAAAGATTATAAGAATGCCAAAATATTTCATATCTAACCCCCTATGATTTTTAATAACAGTTTTCATAGTATGCCAGAGTAGATTTATATTGTCAAATAAGTTAAGAGGTGATAATTTTTTGCCAACGAATTAAAAACTATGAAGGATATAATCTCAATAGGTTACGGCAGCGGCGGAAGGCTGACAAGGGACCTGATTAAAGACCTTTTCTTAAAGAATTTTGATAACCCTATACTCTCCCCCCTTTCAGATTCTGCTGTTATCAGATTAAATAGTGAAAGGATTGCAGTAACAACCGACTCCTATGTTGTAAAACCCATTTTTTTCCCCGGGGGAGATATTGGTAAACTTGCTGTATGTGGAACAGTGAATGACCTTTCTGTTGCTGGAGCGGTTCCTCTTTATATCACTTTAGGCATGATAATTGAGGAAGGTTTTTCATACAAGGCTCTGGAGAGGATAACCCGGTCAATAAAGAAAACAGGGGATGAGATTGACATAAAGATTATAACAGGTGATACAAAGGTGACTGAAAAAGGCTCTACAGACGGCATATACATCAATACAACAGGGATTGGTGCTATCGGGGATGGTGTTCATTTGGGTATAGATTAGATATATATTGGTGATAAGATAGTATTAAGCGGCACTATTGGAGACCACGGCATAGCAGTTTTAACACAAAGAGAGGGTCTTGAGTTTGAATCAACTATTGAAAGTGATTGTGCGCCGCTTAATAGTCTCGTTCAGGACGCAGTCAAGGTTGGAGGTATAAAATTTATGCGGGACCCTACCCGCGGCGGTCTTGCCGCAGTTCTGAATGAGATAGCAGAACAGGGCAGTTTTGAAATAGTCATTGAAGAAGAAAACATACCAATTGATGAAAGGGTAAAAGGGGTTTGTCATATACTTGGGCTTGACCCTCTTTATATTGCCAATGAAGGCAAGGTTGTAATGATTGCTGCGCCTCATATGGCTGATGCCCTGCTTCTCGCGATAAGGGGTAATGCCATTGGCAGCAATTCATCTATAATCGGGGAAATCAGAGGCAATACTGATACGGGTGTCTTTTTAAAAACACTATACGGGGGACACAGGATTATTGATATGCCATTAGAGGATAATCTTCCTAGAATATGCTAAATCCAAAAAATGCAGTTGCATTTTTCGGGTAAATATTACCCATGCTTCTTGAGACTAAAAACCTTACAAAGACATTCGGCGGTATTGCTGCTGCTGCCAATCTCAATATCACTGTCAATAAAGGTGAAATAGCAAGCATTATCGGGCCTAATGGTGCAGGCAAGACAACGGTTTTTAATTGCATTACAGGGATATATCAGCCAACAAATGGCGGGATAGTCTTCAAGGGAAAAAGATTAAATGGTTTAAAACCGCATAAAATAACATCTATGGGCATTGCCAGAACATTTCAGAATATAAGGCTTTTTGCAGAAATGACAGCAATGGAAAATGTAATGGTGGGAAGGCACATAAAGTCAGCCGCAGGTTTTCTTGGTGCTGTCATCAGACCTAGCAGTGTAGTCAATGAGGAAAGGGCTATCTCATCTGGCGCTATGAACCTTCTTAAGTTTGTTGGACTTAGAAAAAAGGCAAGCGTCTGGGCAAGAAATCTTCCTTATGGTGACCAGCGAAGGCTTGAGATTGCAAGGGCGCTGGCAAGCGAGCCAGAACTCCTTCTTCTTGATGAGCCTGCTGCAGGCATGAATCCTAAAGAAACAGAGGCACTTATGGAACTTATAAAATCCATACAAAAGATGGGAATAACAATCCTTTTGATAGAGCATGACATGAAGGTTGTAATGGGCATATCTGAAAGGGTAATTGTCCTTGATTACGGTGTAAAGATTGCAGAGGGTAAGCCTTGTGATGTAAGAAGCAATCCAAAGGTCATTGAGGCATATCTTGGCAAAGGTGAGGGTAAAGGTGGGGGCAATACTTAAATTGCATAATGTAAGGACAAGTTACGGCAATATTGAGGCGATTAAAGGTGTTTCTATGGAAATCAAACATGGCGAGATAACTGCTGTCATAGGTGCTAATGGTGCCGGCAAATCAACCCTGCTCAATACTATATCAGGTGTCTTGCGCCCTGCTTCAGGGAAAATAGAGTTTATGGATGAGAGGATTGACCATCTTCCATGCCACAGGATTGCTCAAATGGGTATATCACAAGTGCCTGAGGGGAGAAGGATATTTCCCAAAATGACAGTCATGGAGAATCTTGAAATGGGGATGTATAGTAGAAAATGCAAAATGCAAAATGTAAAATGTAAAGTTGAAGCAGAAAAGATTTTTCAATACTTTCCAATACTGAAAGAAAGGCTTAAACAAATTGGCGGGACACTCTCCGGTGGTGAACAGCAGATGCTTGCAATAGCAAGGGCGCTTATGTCAATGCCCAAACTTCTTTTGCTTGATGAACCATCCCTTGGACTTGCTCCGATTATGGTTGAAAGGATATTTGAGATAATAAAAAAGATAAATCAGGAGGGTGGGACAGTTGTCCTTGTTGAACAGAATGCCAATGCGGCGCTTAAACTGGCAAACAGTGGTTATGTAATAGAGACAGGAAGGATTGCCTTGCATGACAGCGCTATATCACTCCTTTATAATCCCCATGTCAGGGCAGCATATCTGGGCGGATGATAGGCGCTGTTCTACTCATGCACCTTTAGGACAGACAGGAATGCCTCCTGCGGTATCTCAACCCTTCCAACCTGCTTCATCCTCTTTTTGCCTTCTTTCTGTTTTTCAAGTAATTTTCTCTTTCTTGTAATATCACCGCCATAGCACTTTGCAGTAACATTTTTTCTGAGTGCCTTGATACCCTCCCTTGCTATAACCTTATTGCCAATGGCAGCCTGTATAACGATTTCAAACATCTGCCGCGGGATAAGTTTCCTAAGCCTTTCTACAAGTTCCTTACCCCTGTAATATGCCCTTTCCCTTGGCACGATTATAGATAAGGCATCAACAGGCTCGCTGTTAAGAAGTATATCCATCTTTACCAAATCAGATTCCCTGTAGTCCAGACATTCATAATCCATTGACGCATATCCCTTGCTCACGGTCTTTAACCTGTCATAGAAATCAAGGACAATCTCATTTAAAGGTATCTCATAGGCAACCATAACCCTTGCAGGTGTTATGTATTTTATCTCTTTCTGGATGCCCCTTCTGTCTCCACACAGTTTTAGTATGCCTCCAATATATTCATTTGGCAGATGGATAGTTGCAAGGATATAAGGCTCTGCTATCTTTTCAATATATTGAGGGGATGGGAGTTTTGTGGGTGTATCTATATAGATGGTTTCACCTGATGTTGTGGATACCCTGTATACAACAGTGGGCGATGTTGTTAAAAGGTTTAGACCATATTCCCGCTCAAGCCTTTCCTGAATAATCTCCATGTGAAGGAGCCCCAGAAAACCGCACCTGAAACCAAAACCAAGGGCAATGGATGTCTCTGGCTCATATGTAAATGACGAATCATTTAATTTAAGTTTAAGCATAGCCTCTTTTAATCCTTCATATTGAGATGAGTCTATCGGATAAAGACCGCTGAAGACCATAGGTTTTACATTTTTAAAACCGGGCAGCGGTGTTTGTGTCGGGTTTTCAGCATCTGTTATTGTATCGCCTATAATTGTATCCTTAACCTCTTTAACTGCCGCAATTAAAAAGCCGACCTCGCCTGCTGATAGTTTTTCTATAGTCTTTGGATGCGGCGCAAATACGCCGACCTTATCAACCTCAAATATCTTGTTATTGGACATAAACTTGATTTTAGTCCCTTTTTTAACAACACCATCAAAAACCCGGACAAGCACTACCACACCCTGATAACTGTCATACCATGAATCAAATAAAAGGGCTTTCAAAGGTTTATTTACATCGCCTTCAGGCGGCGGGATTCTTCGGACAATCATCTCAAGGATTTCCTTTATGCCGATGCCTTCCTTTGCGCTTGCAAGGACTGCATCTTTTGCATCAAGACCGATTAAATCCTCTATCTCCTGTTTTACCCTTTCCGGCTCTGCTGCAGGCAGGTCTATCTTATTTAAGACAGGAAAGACCTCCAGCCCAACATCTACAGCAGTATAAAGGTGGGCAAGGGTTTGTGCCTCAACGCCCTGCGATGCGTCAACAACAAGGACAGCGCCCTCGCATGCTGCAAGACTTCTTGAGACCTCGTAACTAAAGTCAACATGACCAGGGGTGTCTATCAGATTTAAGATATACTCCCTGTTGTCAGACGCCTTATATAAAAGCCTTGCTGTCTGCGCCTTTATGGTTATGCCGCGCTCCCTTTCCAAGTCCATCTTGTCAAGGAACTGGTCAACCTTTTCCCTTGATGTTATTGCGCCTGTCCATTCAAGAAGCCTGTCGGATAATGTTGATTTTCCGTGGTCTATGTGGGCTATTATTGAAAAATTTCTTATATTATCTATCTTCATTAGGATGTTCAGGATGCTCCAAAAATCAATGTCTATTTTTGGGATGCTCATAAAACTTGTAAAAAAAATAATAATCTAGTATAAACAATTATACAGACCTTTGTCAAAAAATCTGGTTAGAAGGTCATGTAAAATCCTCTGTGTAACATTGAAAAAATAAAAACCTACCATGACTGCCGCAAAAAAGAAACATATATTGATTGTTGACTGCGACCATGCAGACACAAAAGAGATACAACAGATGCTGGAGCAGAAAAAAGAGTTTATGGTTTCTACTGCAGACACCCTCTCATCCACTGCCATCTCAATGTATAGCGCCCCGCCTGATGTAATAATTGTAAATACATCTCTGGAAGGCGGTAAAGGTCTTGAATTTTGTCACAAGATAAAGTCAGATGTTATTTTTGGTTACATCCCCATTATACTGCTGATTGATTCAGTAAAGGATACCCCTGAAATAGATTGGGATGGCATCCCTGCAGATGACTTTATTAAAAGACCATTTTGTTCTATAGAGTTGTTGAATAGGGTATCCATGACACTTACAAGGACTGAAAGGATGTGGGATGCAAATCCCCTTACCCGCCTCCCGGGAAACCATACAATTATAAGAGAGTTTCAAAAGCGAATAGACTTGAGAGAAACCTTTACAGTTGCCTATGTTGATTTGGATAACTTTAAATCATATAATGACAAATACGGATTTTTAAAGGGTGACAATGTCCTGAAATTTACTGCACGGCTTATCGCCAATCACATCAGTGAACTAAACAATCCTCATGAGACCTTTATTGGTCATCTGGGCGGTGATGATTTTGTATTTATCGTTCCGCCTGATAATATGGATGATGTATGTAAAAGGATAATAGAGAACTTTGATGCAGTTATAGGTGATTTCTATGATGCAGATGACGCAGCGCAGGGATTTATTACTACTCTAAACCGTAAAGGTGGAAAAGAGGGTTTTCCAATAATGACAGTCTCTATTGCCATTATCAGCAATGACAAAAGGCATATAAGACATATAGGAGAGATTAGCACCACTGCAGCAGAACTAAAATCACATGCCAAATCAATAAAAGGAAGTAAGTTTATAAGGGATTTACGCACAGCAAAAAAGAAGTAAACCATGCCAGCAAATCTCTTCCATAAGAACAGCACAATAGATAAATATGATGCATACGGACTATTCATTGTTGACTATGCCTTTGCATTATTAAGGGTTGTTGTTATATTGGGTGGGTTTTTATGGCTGCTCTTCCATCCGTTTCCCCAGCCGATAAGGGGCAGTCTTACATATCTGTTTGCTGCCTTTGTCGTTTACAGTGTTTTCCTTCTGCTCACTGTATTTATATGGCATGACAAGGTTGAGAAGATATATCTTGCCGCCCTTGCTATAGACATGGGATTTATAGGGCTGTTTATAAAACTTTCAGGCGGATTTCAGAGTAATATATTTGTTGCATTTTACCTTTTGACTGCGCTGCATTCATTTTATTACGGATTGATTAAAGGGCTTACCTTTGCATTTTTAACCTCTCTGGTATATATAATTACCATATTTAATGACTGGGAAACTGTCCTCTGGACAGATATGGTCATAAGGACAGCAACAATATTTCTTATTGCAGGGTTTCTTGGGTTTCTTTCTGAAAGGACACGGCACGACAGGGAAGAGATATTAAAGATGAATATGGAACTAACCACACTTACCTCCAATCTTAACAGCACTTATAATAATCTTCAGGAAGTCAAAAGACAGGTAGAGCAGTCAGAAAAACTTGCGGCAATAGGGAGGCTTGTGGCTGAACTTGCCCATGAAATCAATAACCCCCTTGACGGGATAAAGAACTGTCTTAATGTCCTTACAATAGAAAAGGATGATACAGAACTTCGTGAAAGGTACTTTAAACTGATGCAGGAGAGCGTCCGTGACATTGAGCAGTCAGTAATTGATTTACTTGAATATGCAAAGCAGCATGATTTCAAACTGGAGATGGTAAATGTGAATGATGTTGTTAAACGGACAATACTTATGGGAGAGTATAAATTCAATAAATACGGGATTAAGGTTAAGAGGTTATTAGAAGAAGACCTGCCTGATATACATGGAGACCCCCATCACCTGCAGCAGGTATTTTTTAATATTATTTTCAATGCAATTGATGCCATGCCAAATGGAGGCAGTCTTATGATTGAGACCAGAAGGGAAGATGGTTTTGTTGGAGTTGAAATCACAGACACAGGGACAGGTATTCCTAAAAAGGATATAGAAAAGATATTCATGCCCTTTTATACTACAAAAAAACTTGGGGAGGGCACTGGACTTGGACTGCCTATAAGTGCAGGCATTGTCAGAAGGCATAATGGGCAGATGGATGTTTACAGTTATCTGAATATAGGGACTACATTCAGGATAATACTGCCGATAACACAGTCAGCGAGCCGTTCATGGGTATCAGGCTATAGAAATCTTTTATGAGAATACTGATTATAGAAGATGAAAAGATAAAGAGGATAACCCTCACAGACGCCCTTTTAAAGGCAGGGCATGAAGTATCTTCATTTGATAATCCATCAGAGGCATTGATTGCATTTAATGAAGGCGGATTTGATGTAGTGGTTACAGATTTGCGGCTTCCGCAGATGGGAGGGCTTGATCTTGTAGAGAAGATAAAAGGAATAAAGCCTGATACAGAGGTCATTGTAATGACTGCATACGCTACTGTAGATACTGCTGTCCGGGCAATGAAACTCGGTGCATACGATTATATTACTAAACCATTCTCATCTGAAGAACTTATACTCATACTGGAGAGGTTAGACAAGTTTAAGAATGTAGTCAGGGAAAATATAAAACTTAAGGCAGAGATTACATCCCGTTATAGTTTTAACAATATTATCGGCAAGGGCAAAGAGATGCAGGAGATATATGACCTGATACGGACTATCGCCCCAAGGGATACAACAACCCTTATTATAGGTGAAAGCGGGACAGGCAAGGAGCTCATTGCCCATGCAATTCACTACAACAGTTTAAGGAAGGACAAGCCGCTTATAAAATTAAGTTGTGCGACACTTACAGAGAGTCTTTTAGAGAGTGAACTCTTTGGACATGAAAAGGGGGCATTTACAGGCGCTATCAAAGACAAGAAGGGGAGGTTTGAACTTGCCCATGAGGGCACTATATTCCTTGATGATGTTGACGATATACCCATTTCAATGCAGCCTAAACTTTTAAGGGTGCTTCAGGAACGCGAGTTTGAGCGGGTCGGAGGCATCAAAACTATAAAAGTGGATGTTCGTATCATATGTGCGACGAAAAGGGACCTTCTTACAAAGGTCAAAGACGGGGCATTCAGAGAAGACCTGTTTTACAGGCTAAATGTTGTTCCGGTTAAACTTCCACCCCTCAGGGAAAGGAAAGAAGATATTCCTCTGCTCTGCGGGCATTTCTTAAGCAAATACTGCAAGCCGCAAGAAAGCAGGGTTTTTACAAATGAGGCAATGAAACTGATGATGGATTACGACTGGCCCGGGAATGTAAGGGAACTTGAAAATATAGTTGAAAGGGTTGTGGCTGTATCAAAGAAACATGAGATAACTTTGCAGGACATGCCTGATACCATAGTCCCTTCATCCCAGCGGGTATGCGACCAGCACCTTGTGGATGTTATAGATAAAGACAGGTCATTTGATGATATTGTAATTGGACTGGAAAAGAGGCTCCTTTCCATTGCACTTGAAAGGTCCAGCGGCAATAAGAGCGAGGCAGCAAGACTGTTAAAGATGAAGAGGGAGACACTGCGTGATAAGATTGAAAAATACGGGTTAAATAAATAAATTCCCTTTACAATCAACCCCCTTTCTGTTAAAAATCTTGCCTCTTTTAATTGGTAGGTTCAACCGCGATACTCTAAAAGGTGAAACCTGATGCTTGATAACAGCCACATGCTTCTGGCAGCCCTTGTATTTGCAGGGGTTTATGCTGTCCTTGTCCTTGAGAAGTTTAACAGGGCTGTTGTCTCTCTTCTTGGTGCATGCGTCCTTATCTTTCTGGGTGTCCTCAATCAGGAACAGGCGATTCACGGTGTTGATTTTAATACCATCGGTCTTCTTATCGGCATGATGCTCATAGTTGCCATTTCCCAGAAGACAGGGATGTTTCAGTATCTTGCAATAAAATCCGCCAAGGCTGTCCAAGGCGAGCCGTGGAGAGTGCTTGTAATGCTTTCTGTTGTGACTGCGGTCCTTTCAGCATTGCTTGACAATGTTACAACAGTGCTTTTAATAGTCCCTGTAACACTCGTTATAACAGATCAACTCAAATTGAATCCATATCCATTTCTTTTTACGCAGATATTTGCAAGCAATATCGGCGGAACAGCGACACTCATCGGAGACCCTCCAAATATAATGATAGGCAGCGCTGTTGGGCTTACATTTATGGACTTTGTAATAAATGTCGCGCCGGTTATTCCTATAATTATTTTTGCAACTCTCCTGCCTTTAAAATTTATATACGGCAGGCATATGAAGGTTTCAGATGAAGACAAAAAAAGGATTATGGAATTTAAAGAGGAAGAGGCAATAACAGATTCAAAACTTTTAAAGAAATGTCTTTTTGTGCTTGGCATTGTCATTTTAGGATTTTTCTTTCACGGCTTGCTGCATCTGGAGTCTGCAACAATTGCCTTATTCGGCGCAGCGATTCTTTTAATGATTACAAACATAAATGTCCATGAGGTGTTTGGTCAAGTAGAATGGGGGACAATATTTTTCTTTACAGGACTATTTATAGTTGTAAAAGGTCTTGTGGAGACAGGTATTATAAAACTTCTTGCAGAAAATATGGTTCATCTTACTGGCGGTAATTTAGCAGATACAGCGCTTCTCATATTATGGGTTTCTGCAATTGCATCTGCGATCGTTGACAATATACCGTTTGTTGCAACCATGATACCTATGATAAAGGAGATGGGCGCTGAAATGGGCGGGGCAGATAAAATCCTGCCGCTCTGGTGGGCATTATCTTTAGGCGCATGTCTTGGCGGGAATGGAACAATAATCGGCGCATTTGCAAATGTGATTGTTGCAGGCTTTTCAGAAAGGGCAGGCTATCCAATAAGGTTTTTTAAATTTATGGCCCTTGCCTTTCCTTTAATGTTAATATCCATTGTTATATCAACTGTGTATATTTGGTTGAGATACCTATAGGAGAAAAATCAAATATCAAATATCAAAAGTCAAAATTAAGGTGTTTTATTTTTAGATTTTGATTTGTCATTTTGTTTTTTGCATTTTAAATTTTGATTTTACAATGAACAACCATTTCCTAATTGCATCCATTGTCTTTCTTGCCGTTTACGGCGTTCTTATATTGGATAAGATTAACCGTGCTGTTGTTGCGCTTCTTGGCGCATGTATTTTGGTCATTCTCGGTGTCTTGAATCAGGAACAGGCTATTCGCGGCGTTGATTTTAACACAATCGGGCTTCTAATCGGCATGATGGTAATTGTTGCGGTTTGCCAGAGGACAGGGATGTTTCAATACCTTGCAATAAAATCAGCAAAGGTGGCAAAAGGCAATCCATGGTGGTTATTGGTAATGCTTGCTGTTGTTACTGCTGTTACATCCGCATTCTTAGACAATGTTACAACAGTCCTTTTGATGGCGCCTTTGACAATACTCTTTGCAGAGGAGATGAAGATAGATTTCTACCCGTTTTTATTTGTTGAGATATTTGCGTCAAACATAGGCGGAACAGCAACACTTATCGGCGACCCGCCAAACATAATGATAGGGAGCGCGGCAAATTTAAGTTTTATGGACTTTGTAAGAAATTTAACCCCTCCTATTATTGTTATAATGGCAGCAACACTTGTCCCGTTTTATTTTATCTACGGCAGAAGGTTAAAGGTTGATGATGATGTCCAGCAAAGGATTATGGCATTCAATGAATTGGATGCCATAAAGGATTGGGCGCTTTTAAGAAAATGTCTTGTTGTGCTTGCCCTTGTTGTAAGCGGGTTTTTATTTCAGAGGCAACTGCACCTTGAGCCTGCGACAATTGCCTCGCTTGGCGCAGGGGTTCTTTTATTTTTGACAGGGGATGATGTGCATGAAATCTCAACAAAGGTTGAGTGGACAACCATATTCTTTTTTACAGGTCTGTTTATTGTTGTAAAGGGTATTGAGGAGGTAGGTCTAATATCAATGCTTGCAAAAGGCATTATGGATATAACAGCAGGCAATAAGACGGTAATGGTTTTGAGCATATTATGGGTATCTGCAATTGCATCTGCATTTATAGACAACATACCTTTTGTTGCGACCATGCTGCCCCTTATAAAAGAGGTTGGCGTCCAGATGGGCGGGCATGATGCAATTATGCCGCTTTGGTGGGCGCTTTCTCTGGGCGCATGCCTTGGCGGAAACGGGACAATAATTGGTGCCTCTGCAAATGTTGTTGTTGCAGGCATATCAGACAGGGCAGGAAGGCCTTTTAATTTTATTGAATATATGAAGATGGCGTTTCCATTGATGCTTATTTCTATTATAATATCAACAATATATTTGTATCTTTTTTATCTGTAGCCAGCCGACTTATCGGCTCTTGTAACTCAAACCTTTAGGTTTGAGAGAATATTTATCGGCGACTGTAACTCAAACCTTTAGGTTTGAGAGAATATTTATCGGCTCTTGTAACTCAAACCTTCAGGTTTGAGTTTTTCAAGGCTGTAACTCAAACCTTTAGGTTTGAGAGAATATTTATCGGCGACTGTAACTCAAACCTTTAGGTTTGAGAGAATATGCCCAATAAATTGGGCAACTACAATTGGGAGGGCATAAAAAATGATTGCTGCACACATAATGACAACAGGTGTGATTACCTTGCAAAAGGAAATGACTGTAAAAGAGGGCATTAAGATTTTGACTGAAAATCGAATCAGACAGTCCCCGGTTATTGATGAACATAAGAAGATTGTCGGGGTATTCAGGGCAAAAAAACTTGTTCAGTTGATACTGCCAAAATATATAACAGATGGACTTTTAAAAGATGTGAGGTTTGCCCCTGACCTTCCGCAATTATATGAAAAGGCAAGGGAACTTGGAGGCAAGAATATCTATGATGTTATGAGTGATGATTTTATAAAGGTATTGCCTGATGCCACTGTATTTGAGGTTGCAACCATATTTGTAAATGCGGAAAAACCTCAGGAGTGCATATATGTTGTTGATAATCAAGAAATGGTTATTGGCATCATAACGCCATGGGATATATTCAAGAAGATATGGGGTGTGGATTGAATGCAGAAGATACAACAGGGATATACATCCATATCCCATTCTGTAAAAAGAAATGCCCCTATTGTAATTTTAATTCATCTGCCTTAAAGATAATCCCTGAAAAAGATTATACCCATGCCCTTATTGCCGAATTAGAATCCGTAGTAAAAAAATCGGCTGCTTCAAAAACCCTTGAGACTATTTATATAGGCGGAGGCACGCCGTCTATCATTGCGCCCAAGTATATTGGAAATCTGCTGGACGCTGTTAAGGGGCATTTCATGTTAAAAGATAATGCAGAGATTACAATTGAAATAAACCCTGCTGCCGCTAACAAAGATAGGTTTAAAAGATACAAGGACTATGGGATAAATCGCATAAGCATTGGGGTTCAATCGTTTAACAACAATATCTTGAACAAACTTGGCAGAATCCACAATGCCAGAGATGGATTAAATGCCTGTGAATATGCAAGGGATGCTGGTTTTAGAAATATCAGCATAGATTTAATCTTTGGTGTGCCGGGTCAGTCTATGGATATGTGGCTTTATGATATTGAAACAGCAGTCAAATTAAGACCTGAACATATCTCTATTTACGGACTTACAATTGAGGAGGGGGCGGAGTTTTACAATCTATCCCAAAAAGGAGACCTGAAACTGCCTGATGAAGAGATATATCTTTCAATGTATATTTTGGCAACTGCAAGGCTGAAAGAGGCAGGTTATAGCCTTTATGAGATATCTAATATGTCTTTGCCAGATTATGAATCAAGGCATAACTTGAGATACTGGCAGGGACTTGACTATATCGGGCTCGGTGCAGGGGCGCACTCATATCTTTCTGATATAGGATGGGGTAAAAGGGTATGGAACGAGGAGGATATATCTTCATATATGAATAAGGTTAAAAGATTGGGAAGGGGAACATCAGGTATGGAGGCGCTTACAAAACAGCAGGCAGTGGTAGAATATCTCTTTCTTGGCTTGAGGCAGACAAAAGGCATAAATAAAAAAGATTTTTATAATAAGTTTGGTTTGTTTCCGGAAGATAAATATCAGGCGGTTATTAGCAAGTTAAGACAAGAAAATTTGTTGGAGAATGACAAAGAGGTTATACGGCTTACTGACAAAGGGGCTGTTTTGTCAGATACAGTGTTTGCAGATTTCGTATAGGTTCCCAAAAACTGGGGACAGATTTTAAATCCCCACAATCCTGTTGCAAAAATGAGAAGGGTTTATGTGATTAGTGTATTTTAGATACATAATAATACCACCCTCTGTAAAACAGATGTGCTAAATCCTATTGATATTGCTAAAAAATAATCACTGCATATACTTGGCATAGTGTTTGCTTTCCCAATAATTATAATAATGCTGATATAATATATAAAAAAATGCTTGACAAGTCCTTTCTGGGGTGTTAAAAAAGGCAAAAATATTAAAAGGATTCAAGGGAGGGAGGGCTGCATAAATCCTTGAACCTTATCTTAACATGAGAGGGAGGTGATGTTAAAAATTTTGTAGGGAATAAATGGTAGCCGCAACCTTATAGGTTGCGTATAAAGATACCCTGCAAAAGGTAGGGTGCATTCCCCGAATGCGCTTTAAAATTGTGATGAGGGCATCACAACCTGCTCTTTAAGAAGACGCCGATAAATCGGCAGGCCACAATGGTAATTGCCCAATTTATTGGGCGTATTTAACAAACAATAATTCTTAATAAAGGAGGAGAATAATGAAGAGACTTTTAGTTTTATTAGTTGCAGTTGCAGTTGCTGTCCTGTTGACAGCGCCTTCATATGCTGCTGAGTTGAAAACCAGCGGTCATTACAGGGTAAGGGCATTTGGTATTGAGAATATGACAACAGCCAGTCAAAGCACCCTTCATACAAGTGGCGCTGACGATTCAATATCTTATGTTGACCACAGATTCAGGCTGAATTTAGATGTATCAGAAGGACCTGTTATGGGAAGATTGCAAATCAACTCAGGAAACTATAACTGGGGTGATAGTCAGACATCAAGCGCATGGAATCGTGAGATGTTTCTCAAATTCCCGATAGGCGGTGCAAGTGTTATGGTAGGTAAGTACTGGGCAGCAAGTCCATACACATTAGGAGAAATCATGTTTATGGATGTTAAAGAGGCGCTTACTGTAACTATACCGGTAAATAATGACCTTAAACTTGTTGGCATTATTGTTGACCTTAATAGCAGTGCTGCTGGTAGTTATGATAATATTAGTGGTATTGGTTATAGGCTTATTGGCAACTATGCCCCTAAAGGCTCTATGTATAGTGGCGCAGTTGGTTTTTACTACAATGTGTTGAATGACAGCGCTACTACTGCTAACACATATGTAGAAGATAGACCAATGTGGCTCGCTGGAACAATCAATGCCGCACAAGGTGCTTGGAGTGCAAGTCTTACAGGTGCCTATAAGTTTGGCGATAAAGACAGCAATGCATCTGGTGTTATCACATCTTATAATTATAAGGCACATGCCTTTGATGTCAGGGCAAGTTATGATTTTGCAAAGGCAGGCGGACCGCCGCTTAGCTTAACAGCAATACTTGGTGTTGGTAGTGGTGATGATAATAAGACTTCTACGGATACTGACCTTGAAGAGTTCACATCCCCATCACCATCATATACCCATACTGCCATCTTCCTTGACCACGGCGATGCAGCAGAGGGCGGCGCCCAGCTTTCTCATGCTGCCCGTTCACAGGCTGGGGGCATTGGCAATTTAACCATGCTTGCTTTAAAGGCAGCATATAAGTTAACAGACAAGACCACACTCAATATTACTGGAGCAACCTTCTCCCTTACTGATGAGACTACAGGCGTAGCCTCTAGCACTTATCAGAGTGATAATTTAGGACAGGAGTTGGATATAGCGATTACCCATAATCTGGCAAAGGGTCTTAATCTAACACTTTCAGGCGCATGGTTTATACCTGATGAAAAAGGCTGGACTTTGTCAACAGCCAGCACCTTAGCATCAGACGATACAATTGCTGAATATATGGCAAAGCTCAAATGGGATTTTTAATGTTAATAATGTAGCGGTGCGATTTATCGCATGATTTAAAAAAAAGGCAGGTTGAAAAACCTGCCTTTTTTTATTGTGTGGATTGAAGATTCATATTGATTTGCGTTGACAACTTTTTGGTGGGGTGTTATGTTTGCATTATGAAGAAATACGAGAATCTTGCGAAGGCAATTTATGATATTGGGAAGTATACCTTTACAGCATTAGTAGTGGGGCAATTCATTTCTGAAAAATTTAACTGGGTATTTATGGGCGCAGGATCTATATTTTCAATATTGGCTTTTTGGCTCGCTATAAAAATAGAGCGGATAAAGGAGGAAGGCAATGGATAATATGACAATTAGCGCAATTATCCTCTTTGGAGGCGGTATTATTGCATTGTTAGTCCTATATTTATATATTAAGGGACAAGAGCAGAAAAAACACAGGCATTCATAATAGAGGAAAAGGGGACGCTGCTTAAATAAATCACTTTTCCAAAAAATGCGTTTGGGCAACAGACCGAAAAGATTTGACCCCCTTTGAACCTCCATGTCAAAAGTCTTATTCCATCGGTTAAAAGGCATAAAGGCAAAGTTTGTAACAGCCCTTCTTATATTTGCTGTTGTCCCATTGTTAATTGCAGGGACATATGGTGTTTACTATTCTGTTAATGTCCTTGAAGACACAACCCTCCATCATCTTGAGTATGAATTATCCTCAAAGGCAGAGGATATAGAAAAGTTTTTAAGAAGTGTCCATATGGACACCCTGTTTTTAAGCAAGTCCATAGCCCTTAAAAAACTTATAGACCTTAACAAGTCCGAAGGAAATAATGCATTTGAGCACTTAAGAAAGAGGGTTGAGGATGAGTTTATGGCATTTTCAAAGACCCATCCATACTATTATCAAATCAGATATATAAATGAAAAAGGCTACGAGATTATCCGGGTGGATTATCAGAAGAATATTTCTACAGCAATACCTGCCGGAGATTTGCAGTATAAAGGGAATAGGTATTATGTTGCTGAAGCAATGAAGTATTCTATAGACAAGTGCTATGTTTCACAGATGGATTTAAATATAGAGAGGGGCGTGGTGGAAGTTCCGTACAAACCAGTGGTCAGGTTTGCCACGCCTGTATTTGATTCTTTAGGCAGGAAAAAGGGTATAGTAATCATAAACCTCTATGCAAGTTATTTAATCCAGCAGATGCAGTCTCTAAATATTACAAAAGGCGGGACAACATTCCTTGTGGACATAGAAGGTCTTTACATCTCCCACCTTAACAGCCAGCGTCTGGAAGGCGAATCCTTTAATCCCGGTTCTATTGAAGATTTTAAGAAAGGGTATTCAGGCAGTGTGGTGCAAAGTATCCTGTCAGGAAACAAAGGCACAATGAAGACAGGCAAAGACATAATATCATACGCCCCAATCTTTGCAGGTGATAATACATCTCACAGATACTGGATGCTTGCACTGGTATATCCAAAGGGCATCATCTTTGCCGCAATTTCAAGACTTGAAGTCATATTCATAATAATAGGTTTTGTTGCTGTTTCTTTTGCATTGGTAATTGGTTTACTAATGGCAAAACGGCTGACAGAACCAATACTTAAACTCCATCAGGGCGTGGAATGGATAGCAGAAGGGGATTTTGAGCATAGACTGGATATAAAGACAGGGGATGAGATAGAGGAACTTTCAGATAGATTCAACGAAATGGGAGAAGGACTCAAGGCATCCAGACAAAGGATGGAGAAATGGAATGAGGAACTTAAAAGAGAGGTGGAGAAAAGGACTAATGAACTTGAGATAGAAAAGAGCAAACTTGAAAATATCCTGATATGCGCAACAGAAGGGATTGTGGTGGCGGATGAAGAAGATAAGATTATCATCCTTAATCCGGCAGCCGAGTCTATCCTTGGTGTGAAGGGAAGCAGCATGCTTGGAAAGGATATATTTAACTGTCACAAAAATCCTGAAAAGGTAAGGGATGTTCTCGGTAAAAGGGGCGGAATATACCCAAGTGTTATGACTACCTCTATAGATTCAAAATTGCTTGAGGTGGGCGTATCTGTGATAAATGGCGACGGCGGCAAAAAAGTTGCTTCAATGATGGTAATAAGGGATATTACCGAGAGGCACAAACTTCTGGAAGATAGGATGACCATGGAGAGGCAGTTATTTCAGGCAGATAAACTTGTGTCACTTGGCGAACTTTCAGCTGGCATTGCCCACGAGATCGGAAATCCCCTTGCTGCCATAAAGACTGTTATACAGGCAATGGATGAAGACTCGCCTTTTAAGGGGGCACAAAGAAAATATATGAAAAGGATATTAAAAGAGGTTGACAGGCTTGCCCTTTTTCTCAAGACCTTTTCAGCATTTGCCAACCCGGGTGTCAGGCGCTCTGCAAACTGCAGGATTGACCATGTGTTAAACGATGTCATATTTCTCATAAAGAATGAGGCGGTTAAAAGGGATGTGCGGATTATTAGTAAACTGGATAAATCAATTCCTGATGTAATGATGGATTCTGCCCATCTAAAGCAGATATTTATGAACCTTTTTCTGAATGCTGTTCAGGCAATGGAGCACGGCGGCAATATCTCTGTATCAGCAATACACCAGAATCCATCCTCAGTAAAGGTTTTTGTTTCTGATAACGGTCCAGGCATACCTGAAGAGAATATCAATAAGATATTTGACCCGTTTTTTACAACTAAACCCACAGGCACAGGTCTTGGTTTGTCCATTATCCACAGGATTATAAAGGAGCACAGCGGTGATATAAAGGTGACCAGCCATTTTGGCAATGGAACTACCTTTGAAATAACCCTCCCTGTTAAAACAAAGGATATGGCACAGGTATTGCAATCATGAAAATACCAATGACCCCCGCACTTTTGATTGTAGAAGATGATGAAGTCTTAAGAAAGACCCTCTCCGAAGTCTTTATAAAAAGGGGGTTTAAGGTCTTTTCTGTTGAAAGAGGCGCTGATGCTATAGACTTTGTCAAAACCAGAAAGATAGATATTTCTTTGCTTGATGTAAGACTCCCTGATATGAACGGGCTTAATGTTTTAAAATCTATGCATGAGATAGACGAGGATGTGATTGTAATAGTTGTTACAGCATACCCTGAAATAAAAACCGCTATCTCTGCTATGAAGGCAGGCGCCTATGATTACATAAACAAGCCTTTTGAACTTGATGAACTAAAGATGCTTGTTGATAAGGCAGTTGAAACCAAAAGACTTAAGTCTCTGGTAGAGATACTCCGTTATCAAAAAGGGGATGAAAGTGGTTATCAGGCTATAGGGAAGAGTTCAGGGTTTAAGGGCATAATGGAACTTGTTGCATCAGTTGCAAAGGCACCTAAAACCTCTGTCCTTATCCGCGGAGAAACAGGCACTGGCAAAGGAGTTATAGCAAATGCCATCCATTCTTCAAGCAGTGTAAGAAAAGGACCGTTTATAAAGATTAACTGCAGTTCAATACCAGATAATCTTCTTGAAACAGAGATGTTCGGTTATGAAAAAGGTGCATTTACAGATGCCAAACAGAGCAAAAAGGGGTTGTTTGAACTGGCAGATGGAGGGACTATCTTCCTTGATGAAATAGGGGATATGGATATAAGACTCCAGCCAAAACTCCTTCAGGTTTTAGAGGGACAGACCTTCCGCAAGGTCGGAGGCACCCGTGATATAAATGTAGATGTAAGGGTGATTGCTGCTACAAACAAAGACCTTGAAACACTGGTTAAGGAAAAAAAGTTCAGAGAAGACCTTTACTACAGGTTAAAGGTAATGGTGATAAACATACCGCCGCTTCGGGAAAGAAAAGAAGATATCATACCCATTGCTGAACATTTTATACGAATGAACAGCAGGGGTTTTGGAGAGGGTATTAAAAAACTCTCCACGCAATGTCATAATCTCCTTTTGAGATATTCATGGCCCGGGAATGTGAGGGAACTCAAGAATATCGTAGAAAGGGCAATGATACTTGCCAATGGAGATGAGATACTGCCTGAACACCTGCCGAGTGAACTTGTTGAGCCTGCGGAATCATCCCATCTTTACCCCGTCCTTATAAAAGAAGATTTGCAGGACAAGGATATCCGTATGACCCTTAAGCAGATGGAAAAGATACATATTATGCATGTCATCAAAAATACAAACGACAATAAAACCCTCGCATCAAAGATCCTTGGCATCTCCCGCCTTACATTAAGAGAAAAACTCAAAAAATATGCGATTGAGAACTGATAGCCTCCTTTCTTTAAACTGGTAATATTTCTACCGCCATCCTGATAAAAAACTTATCAGAAGTTTATACAATCCATACATTAAGATATTTAACCTCTTGAAATCAGAGCAAAAATCCAATTGGCATACCTTTTGCTGTTAATACCTTAAAAAACCAAAAATAAGGAGGGCTGGAAGTGAGGCGCATTCTTTTTATTACCTTTGTATTAAGTCTGTTTTTTACAGTTAATGCATTTGCTGAGTACAAGGAGGTTTCAATATCCAATGGAGGGGCAGTAAAGGGCAAGGTTACATTTAAAGGGACGCTGCCTGCTGATGCCGTTGAAAAGATTACGATTACAAAGAATACGGATGTGTGCGGCACAGGGGAAAGGGAGGTTGTGTGGATAGATGTAAAGGGCAATGCACTCAGAGGCGCATTTGTGTTTATTGAAGGTATTACAGAAGGCAAAAAGTGGTCATCGCCAAAAGATGGCAAGTATCTTATAGAACAGAAGGGATGCCGTTTCCATCCATGGGCGCAGGTGATAAGACCCGGCAATATTACCATACGAAACAGCGATAACGGTGTGCTCCACAATATCAACACAAGGGAGATGATTGGCGTTGAAAGCGGAAGCGCAGTCAAAAAGGTTATCTTTAACTTTGGACAGCCTGACCCGGGAGATATTGAAAAAGAACTTAAACCAAGGCGGTCGCCATATATTTCCATTAACTGCGAGGCGCATAATTTTATGTTTGGTTTTATGCTCGCGCCTGAACATCCTTATGCAGAGGTTGTTGGCGAAGACGGTTCATTTACAATCAAGGATGTCCCGCCCGGAACATACACTGTCAAGGCATGGCACCCAAGATTTGGACTGAAAGAGGGAAAGGCGACTGTATCTGCAAAAGGTGTGGCAGAAGTGAATTTTGAGTTTTCAAAATAATGGAGGTTCACCTCCTCCCCAACCTTAATCATCTTCTCATCCTTTTCCATCCTAAATCCAGGGCAGAGATGGACAGGATGGGAGGATGGAAAGGTCGAGGGCTGAGAGGTGTTTACATATAAGTCCAAAACTATAAAAGGAAAGGAGGGTGTATGAAAAAAGGTATTTTGCTGTGCGTTTTGTTTGCTGCGGCATTTTCCCTCTACATCCCTGCATCTGCTAATGCTGCAGAGTATCCTGCCATTGGTCCACTGCCTGAAAGGAAGGCTCCGGACCCAAAGAAGGCGGAACTCGGCAAGGCATTGTTTTTTGATGCAAGGGTATCAGGGGATGCTGCCTTGAGCTGCGCATCTTGCCACAACTCTGAGCAAGGGTGGACAACAAGGATGCCGCTCTCTGATGCATACCCCGGTTCAAAACACTGGAGGAATGCGTCAACGTTATTGAATATTGTTTATAAGGGAAAGGCTTATGGTTCGGATGGAAGGCTTGACGACCTGGACGACATGCTGCGGGACATGATTACAGATTCAATGAACATGAATATGGATATGCAGATTATGCAGGAAAGATTTAAGCAGGATGAAAAGATTGTTGCCCTTACACATGATGCATATAAGGAAACAGGATGGGGCAAAGGCGGCATGGGAACATCGCAGAGGGGTGAGATGACCCATTATGTCGCAAGGAATGCAATTGTCCAGTTCCTTGAAACACTTGTTTCAAAGAATGTTCCGTTTGATAAAGGGAACCTCTCTGATAATGCAAAGAAGGGGATGGAACTCTTCAAAGGCAAGGCAGGGTGCATCCAGTGCCACAATGGTCCTTATTTCTCTGATGTCCGACCCCACAATACAGGCGTCCCTGAAAATCCGGAGGTATTCAAAGACCCGCAGAGACATTTTACTTATGTTGCATACATGATGTTTATGGGTGTTGACAACAGGATGAACTGGAGAAGGGATGTTGGCTATTACACAATATCAAAGGACAAAAAGGATGTGGGCAAATTCATCACACCGACATTAAGAGAACTTAAATACACAGCCCCTTATATGCACAACGGCATGTTTGCCACACTTGATGATGTTATTGAATTTTATAATATGGGCGGCGGTGAAGACAGACCCGGAATGAAAGACGCCGCAATGAAACCGCTGAACCTGAGCGGTGATGAAAAAATGGCATTAAAGGAATTTTTGTTAAGCCTTTCAGGAGACCCAATTACAATACCAATGCCAAAGGGTGTAAAGATAGAATACAAGCCTATCCCTAATTGGAAGGGGGTGAAGAACTAATGAAAAACATTAAAAGATTTTTCACTGCTAAAATAGCCGTAACTCAAGCCTTCAGGCTTGACTTTTTCAAGGCTAAAGCCTTGAGTTACACTACTATAGTGTTAGCATTACTTATTATCTCATCAGGCATTGTTGTAGCAGGCGACAGCCCAAGAGGATTATCAGCGCTCCCATCCAATCCTCCGATACCAACAGACAACCCATCAGGGACTAATGTCTATCCTTCAAAGATGGATAAAAAGCAGGAACTCGGTTATCTCCTGTTCTTTGACCCAAAGGTGTCAGGCGACGGCAGTATATCTTGTGCGGACTGCCATGACCCGAAACAGGGATGGGGGTTTGCCGACCCGATAAGCAGAGGGTATCCCGGCACAGTCCACTGGAGGAATTCTCAGACAGCAGTAAATTCAGGTTATCTTAATAAAATCTTCTGGGAAGGCGGCACAACAAGCCTTGAATCGCAGGCGCCTGCTGCTGCAGGCGGCGGTGTGGCAGGAAACGGCTCTCCTGATATGATGGAATCAAGGCTCAGGTTTTCACCTGAATATGTGAAGAGGTTTAAAGAGGTCTTTGGTTTAGAATGGCCGAATATGGACCATGCGTGGGATGCCATAGCTGCCTTTGAAAGATACCTCTCCCAACCAGATACACCCTTTGATAAATTTATGAGAGGTGATAAAAACGCACTCGCTTCAAAGGCACAGAAGGGCATGGAAATATTCAAAGGCAAGGCAAACTGTATTGCATGCCATAACGGACCCATGCTTTCTGATGAAAAGTTTTATGATATCGGCGTGGCGGATGCGCCTGAATTTGAAGAAAGCGGTCTCCAGCAGGTAACTGTTCGGTTTCAGCATTATTCAAAGGGTTCCTCTGAAGAGATTTACAGGACATCCAAGCATGACCTGGGCATTTACTTTAAACAAAAAAGACTTGAAGATAGGGGTAAGTTCAGGATTGCACCGCTCAGATATTTAAAATATACAGCCCCTTATATGCACAACGGCACGTTATTTACACTGGATGAGGTTATAGAGTTCTATAACAAGGGCGGCGGCGAGGACAGGTGGGGGAATAAGACAAAAATCCTGAAGCCTTTGAATCTCACAAAGGATGAAAAAGAGGCATTAAAGGAATTCCTCTTGTCAACCAGCGGAGAAGAAATCAGGCTTCCTGTGCCAAAGGTTCCTGACTATGCGCCAATGGCAGACTGGCAGCCGAAAAAATAATGATAGAACAGGCAATGGGCAATAGGCAATAGGTAATAGGTAATACCCATAGCCCATAGCCTATAACCTATAGCCTGATTTAAACAAGGGAGGTGAAATTTAAATGGATAATACAAATCAGAAAGATTGTTTAACCTCATGTCTTACCACCCGCAGAGAGTTTCTGTTTTTAAGCGGCGCTGCCACAGCCACTATTATGCTTACAGGCATACCCGGTTTAGGCACTAAAGAGGTTCAGGCGGTTGTATCTAAATATCCAAGGATGAAGATTGGAAAACTCAGCGCCCTTAAACAGGATATGCCTGTTGCATTTACATATCCGACACAGGATATAAGGAATATCCTTGTTAAACTTGGGACCCCGGCAGGCGGCGGTGTTGGCTCAAACAATGATGTAGTCGCCTTCAACCCTGTCTGCACGCACATGGGCGGGCCAATGGAAACAGCATATAAGGCAGAATATAAAATCCTCGGCCAGTGCCCGTTCCATCAGTCAACCTTTGACCTGACAAGGCACGGCATGATTATAAGCGGTCATGCAACAGAAAGTCTGCCTCAGATATTGCTGGAGACAGAAGGCGATGACATATATGCGACTGCGGTTATAGGGTTGGTTTATGGAAGGAATAGCAATGTTTGAAAAACAGGCAATTGGCGATAGGTGAGAGGCAATAGGCAAAAGAAAAAACCTATAGCCTATAGCCCATTGCCCATAGCCTGTATTTAAAAAGGAGGTGTAAATTCATGGCAACACCATATTATATACCAGAAGACAGGGTTCCTCTTCCGCCGCCGAATGCAGAGATCTTTACAACATGCTGCGACTACTGCATTGTGGCATGCGGATATAAGGTTTACCGCTGGCCCGTAGGGAGTGAAGGGGGGCAGAAGGCGAATGAAAATGCATTTAAAAAGAATTTTCCTGTAGGTCCGCTTGGAAGGTGGGTAAGTCCGAATCAGCACAATATAGTAATAGCAAACGGCAAACCGCATCATGTTATTGTCGTCCCTGACGAGGGCACAGAGGCAGTCAACCTGACAGGCGATGGGAGTATAAGAGGCGGATGTATTGCACAAAAGGTCTATAACCCTAGCAAGCCTACAAGAGACAGGCTCCAGAGACCAATGGTCAGGATATATGATACCTTGATGCCTGTTTCATGGGACTTTGCCCTTGATGTTGCGGCAGAGGTTTCAAATCATGTCCTCAAAAATCACGGCGAACATGCTTGGGCATGCAAGACCATGAGTTATCAGTTCATGGAAAATCTCTATGCCATTACCAGATTTGCCTTAAAAGACATAAATACGCCTGCATTTACATGGCATGATTCCCCTGCGGCTGGCGAGGAATCAGCAGGCGTGGCATTCGCAGGCTTTCAGACCTTTGGTCCCGGTTACTGGGACAGGGCAAATGCAGATGTTTTGTTCATATCAGGCACAGACCCGTTTGAGACAAAGACGATTCTCTGGAATGAATGGATAATGCCCGCGATTCAGAAAAAGAAGATGAAGGTCATTATGGTCCTGCCGAGAAAGACCGCAGGCGCTGCTTATGCAGAGGCAAACGGCGGATTATTCCTTGATGTCTATCCGGGGACAGATGCAATCCTTTATAATGCCATTGCCAGAGTTATTGTTGAGAACAAGGGAGAGGATATGGATTTCATAAAGAACTGGACATCCAATTTCTCTTTGCCTCAGTGGGAGACAGAATCCGGTTTTGGAAGAGGCACAAGGAACACACACTGGCAGTGGATAACCACATGGGGAAAACTTGCTGCAAAGGGTTATGATGACTGGAAGGCATGGCTTCTGGGTGAAAAGGAGATTGAGATCAATAAGGCATCAGAAATAACAGGTGTATCTGTTGAAAAGATTAAAAAGGCTGCTGAGATGCTTTCTAATGCTGATGGTAAGAAGAAGGTCTCCTTTGGTTATGAAAAGGGCAACTACTGGTCAAATAACTATCTGAACACAGCGTCGCTTGGCTCTTTGGCGCTCTTAACAGGGTGCGGAAACAGACCAGGCAGGCAGTTAGGCAGGTTCGGCGGACATCAGAGGGGTGGCGTTGGCGGAGGAAACTATCCCGGCAATAAGTCTGCTGATAAATTCGGAGGCAGGAGAAGGCTTACGCTTGATGTGGACAGGTGGCTTGAGTCAGGGCATGTCCGGTTTGCATGGGTTGTTGGAAACACATGGATGAGCGCTATGACAGGGTCGCAGGGTCTAATGGATAGCTTCAACAGGCTCACCCGCCAGAATCCTAATCAGGTAATGAGTCTTGCAAAAGAGGATGTTATAAACACCCTTAAAAATAGGGTTGACAGCGGCGGCATGGTGGTAGTTGACCAGGATATCTATCTAAGAGACCCGGTTGGCGCCAAGTATGCTGATATTGTCCTTCCTGCAGCCACATGGGGAGAAGAGGACTTTCTCCGTGCAAACGGCGAGAGAAGGTTAAGACTCTATCAGAAGTTCTATGATGCGCCTGGAGAGGCAAGGCCTGACTGGTGGATAGTCGCAAAGTGGGCAAAGAAGATGGGGTTTGAAGGCTATGACTGGAAGGACTCTAATGATGTTGCAACAGAGATGTCCAGATTCACCAGAGGCCGTCAGGACAATAACTTTGATGCCCTTACATGGATAGCAAAGAAGAAGGGAATCAAAGTTCATGACCTCATCCGCAAATTTGGCACAACGGGCATCCAGTGTCCTGTTGTTGTAGTAGATGAGGATTACAAGTATGACAGGCCTGGCGCAGAATACACAATGCCAAAGGCGATGAGGGATTCCAATGACCTTAAGGCAGACGGCTTAAAGGTTATTGGCGTGGCAAGGCTTATTGACTCTGAGTGGAAACTGCCTGACACCCATTTCGGAGAAAGGTATATTGACCCTAAGAACCTTGTGGCATTCAATACCCAGTCAGGAAAGGCAAACTGGCTCAAGTCGCCGTGGGATGTATTCTCTGACTTCTTTGATTTTATAAAGCCAAAGGAGGATGAACTCTGGGTTACTAACGGCAGAGTAAACGAAATATGGCAGTCAGGATTTGATGATGTGGAAAGAAGACCATATATCACGCAGAGGTTCCCTGAAAACTTTATTGAAATCCATCCTGACGATGCAAAGACAAGGGGCATTGAGAGCGGGGATATGGTTACTGCTTCCAGCAACAGGGTTGCGGTATGGAAGGATTCCAATATGGGGACAAATGCCCTTGACACCAAATTCAGCAACCTGGTGAAGACGGGTCATATCAAGATGACCAGCGCCAGCGTTACTGCTGTGGCAATAGTAACACCTGCTGTTAAAAAGGGCGTGTCATTTATGTACTTCCTGCACCCAACACAGCCTGCTAATTCACTTGCGCCAAGGGTGGTTGATCCGCTTACAAACCAGTATCGTTATAAACTTGGCGTGGGCAAGGTTAAGAAAATCGGCGAGTCTCCTTACAAGAATGAGTTCCGCGCCATGACATTTGCAAGAAGGGATATAGTGTAAAAATGCAAAAATCAAATCTCAAAAATCAAAATTAAGGAATTCATTTTTAGATTTTGTTCTTCTCACCCTTCCCCTCCTCCTAAAGCGGTTGGGATGAGAATCAAGCGGGCAAGGGCTACTGCCTTTGCCCGCTTTTTATGTGATTAACTGTAACTCAAGGCTTTAGCCTTGATTGTATCAAACCTAAAGGTTTGAGTTACGTTGTTGGTATCCTTATCTTTGTTAGGCTCGCACATTTTTTGGGATGAACACAACACTTGCAAAAAATAAAATTGATATGTATTCGCACTGCTTAGAAAAAGAGGCGGTCTGCGCTGTTGCCTCTGCTATGGAAAGCGGTGATGAGAGGGTAAGGTGTTTTGGCGCAAGGGCGCTTGGGATATTAAAGCATGATGAAGGGGTAAACTTTCTCATGAAGTATCTAAATGACCCTGATCCTGATGTGCGGTGCGATGCTGCTATGGCGCTTGGTGAAATAGGGGATGAAAGCGCTGTACCTTATCTTATTAAGGCGTTTGATGATGATGATTGCATGGTAAAGGTTTCTGTTGTAGATGCCCTTTCAAAGACAGGTGATGCAAATGCAGTGGAACCGCTTATAAATGCAATAACCTCAACCCCTGTTCTTTCAGATGCACTCGGAGACCTTTCATGGGATTACAGATGGGATATACAGGAAAAGGCTATTTCTGCGTTGGGCAGGATAAAAGATACAAGGCCTGTCCCTGCAGGTATTAAGCAGGGAGCAGTTCAGGCGCTTATAGGATTTCTTAAAGACGAAGATATGGAGGGCATGCAAGGCGTCATATTCAAATCCCTTATACAGCAGGGCGCTCAAAAAGGGATTGAGGCAGTGGCAAGTTATCTGAAAGATAAAGATGTTTCGGTCAGGAGAAAGGCTGCAAGCGCATTTACCCATGCAGCTCATCCTCAGGTTCTTGAGTATCTTACTGATGCCCTGATAGATGAGGATAGTCTTGTCCGGGTGAACGCTGTCCGGATTATAGGAAAACTCGGCGCAGAAAGGGATATTGTCCCTCTTGTTCTTCTGCTCAAGGATGAAGATGAAGAGGTTCGCATAGAGTCTATAAAGGCAATTGCGAAGATAATGGACAGCAGGCTTGCCCCTGCAGGCAGTGAGCAGGGGGCAGTAAAACATATTCTACCGCTGCTTAATGATAAGAGCAGCGCAGTTAAGAAAATAGCAGTTGAACTTCTTGGCAAAATGTCTAATCCCGAAGGCATTGAATCGCTGATTAAGATTTCAAATGATGCAGATGAGGATATATGCAGTGAGATAGTTTCTGTTTTGGGAAGATATGAGGATGAAAGGGCAAAGGATGTAATACTTGGTATCGTCAGTGGTAAAGATAAACCTTCCTTTGTCAGAAATAAGGCTCTGCGGTTGTTAAAAATCAATGAAGACAGAAAGGGATTAGACTCTGTCCTTGAAGTTATAAAGGATCCGGATGCAGACAAACTCATTAAACAAGCAGCATTTGAATGCCTGAAGAGGGCAGATGAAAAAATAGCAGTGGATGCTGTTTTGGAACTTTTGGACTGCGAGGATGTAAACATCAAGGTTTCTATCGCAAAACTCCTTAAAGAGTTTAAAGATATTAAACATGTCCCTGCAGGTATTAAGCAGGGAGCAGAGAGGATTCTTCTGGATTTTTTGAATAATGAAAATGGTGATGTAAAAAAACAGTCGGCAATCTCCCTTGCATACAGGGGCAATGATGCAGGGCTGGATATAATAAGAGAGATTATAAAAGGCGCTAAAGGCGGGTTAACTAATGAGATATGTGAAGCGGTTAAAAATATAAAGAACGAAAAGGGCATAGAACTATTGATGTCTTGTATGGAAAGCGAAGACCCGTTTTTAAGATATGCCGCTGTTAAATCTGTTGGCAATGCAGGATGTAAAGAAGCGGTCAATTCACTCATAAGACTTCTTGACGATGAAAATAAGGATGTCCGGAGAGAGGCGGTTACTGCCCTTGGTAAAATTGGCAATGAAAGCGTATTGCTGCTTCTGGTCTCACGGCTTTATGATTATGAAAGGTTTAATGATATGAGGCGGGATATAACCTTTGCCTGTAAAAATATAAACGAGGTTCAAACAGTAAGACTTATTCTGGATACGCTTAATGACAAAGACAGGAAAGATGACCATTGGACTTGCATAGAGGCATTGTCTGTTATTTATGGGGGATATGAGTGATGAAAACTCAAAACCATGCCCCCGAGTGTTTCTATCGGGGGTCAAAACTCTTAACCCTTTCTTTAGCCCTGTTTCTTTTTATCAACTGGCATGGCAGTGGTTTTGCAGCTGAGAGTAAAAAGGGTGTTATCAATATAAAGAGAGGCAAAGAGATTTACCATGAAAGGTGCGCTGCATGCCATGGTATAGACGGCAATCCTATTTTGCCAGCATCGCCAAATTTTGCAAAAGGCGAGAGGATGGAGAAACCTGATAAGGAACTTCTTAATACTATTAAACACGGCAAAAACCTTATGCCCCCATGGAAAGATGTTCTGACCGAAGAAGAAATTAAGGATGCATTGACGTTCGTAAGGCTCGTGGCTGGAGAAAAGGCGTTTGACGAGAAGTGTGCAAAATGTCATAGCAGCAGCATCCCAAAACTGCGGGCTGATGTGCCAGATACTAAAACCCTTAAAAACTCTCAGGGACAATTAGACATCTGTCGCGGGTGTGAAATAGAAAAGGAGATGACGAATGAGGAATTGATAGAGGTCATTAAGTATATGAGGACGTTGGGGAAATGAAAGAAAATTTATTACAGAAGGATGGGATATATGTCAAAGAAAATAATTTTGGCGCTTTCCATTGTGCTTGTTTTTGCCTCATCAGCCTTTGCCCTTGAGGAGAATGTATATCGGCAGTTTATGGGTTTGGACTCAAGGAAGGTTGTGTGGTTTCTGGCCCAGATGCATTTGTATTTTGGGGCATTTGTATTGGGCGTGCCTTTATTTGCAGTCATAATAGAAATAGTTGGCTGGCGGAGTAAAGACAAGAAGTTTGATAAACTTGCCTATGAG
>JACRPW010000077.1:0-1282 GCA_016223005.1 Deltaproteobacteria bacterium
CCTGCAAAAAAAGAAATCTACAAACATTTGGACATGAATGGATTGGAAAATATTCTTAAGGAAAATGCAGGGAGGGTTAAAAGGGCAGTGGTTGTTACAGATGGTGTCTTCAGTATGCGGGGCGACTTTGCACTGCTGGACAGGATTGTCCAACTATGCAGGATGTTTGAATCAGGATATGAAGAAGGCATTATAACAGTTGTTGATGATTCTCATGGTATCGGAGCTTTTGGCAGGACAGGGAGGGGCACAGAAGAATACACAGGTGCCTCTGCTGATATACTGATTGCTACTCTTGGGAAATCTCTTGGTGTAAATGGCGGTTATGCAGTGTCAACAGTTCCAATAATTAAATACCTTCGGGAGTCATCGCCGTTTTATATATATTCAAATCCCATTACACCTGCTGAGGCATCAGCAGCCATCAAGTCTTTGGATATTTTAGGCAGTCTTGAGGGGCTCAATCTGCTTGAAAGAATAAAAGAACTAGCCGTATATTTGCGAAACGGATTGAAAGATTTAGGGTATGAGACAATTAGTGGTGAACACCCTATTGTTCCGCTGATGATAAGGGACACACTTAAAACCTCTGAAATAGTTAGATACCTTTTTGACAACAATATTCTTGCTACTGCAATAAACTTTCCTATTGTGCCAAAGGGTGAGGAAGAGATACGGCTTCAGGTATCCGCAGTCAATACAATAAAAGATATTGATTATCTTCTGGATGTTTTAAAGAGGTTTAAGGGCAGAAATTGAGATATTTTTTAATGCCTGAAATGCCTGATTCCTGTAAACACCATTGCAATATTGTGTTCATCTGCTGCCTTGATAACCTCTTCATCTTTGATTGAGCCGCCGGGCTGGATGATTGCTGTAATGCCTACCTCTGCTGCCTTGTCAACATTGTCTCTGAATGGAAAGAATGCGTCTGATGCCATGACGCTGGGGACAGATTTCAAATCTGTCCCCAATAACCCTGCATCCTTTGCCTTCATTATGCCAATTCTTGTTGAATCAATCCTTGACATCTGTCCCGCTCCAATTCCTATTGTCTGCCCGCAGTTTGCGAATATTATTGCATTGCTCTTTACATGTTTGCAAACCTTCCACGCAAACAAGAGTTCCTCAAGTTCCTTTTCAGAAGGCTCTCTTTTTGTGACTGCCTTTAAATCTGTAACGCTTGCCCTGTCCCATGTTTGGACGAGAAGACCGCCATTAACTCTTTTAAAATCATAGGATTTAGGAAAACCAATATGGGCAGGAATTGGGTCTATCTCTA
>JACRPW010000077.1:1313-16095 GCA_016223005.1 Deltaproteobacteria bacterium
GGTCTATCTCTAATAACCTTAAATTATTCTTGTCTTTTAATATCTCCAATGCATCATCATCAAACCCAGGCGCAATTATTGCCTCTAAAAATATCTTGCTCATCTCTTGTGCTGTTTTTGTATCAACCTTTCTGTTAAATCCGACTACCCCTCCGAATGCAGAGGTCTTGTCGCAGGAATATGCCTTCAGATATGCCTCAATAAGGTTTGTATGTGAGATTGCAACACCGCAAGGGTTATTGTGCTTTATAATCACGCATGCAGTCTCATGAAAGTCCTTTGCCAGTTCAATTGCAGAATTTAAATCCAAAATATTATTGAAAGAAAGTTCCTTGCCATGTATCTGTTTTGCATTTGAGATACATGGTTCATCAATCTTTAAGTCTTTATAAAATGCAGCAGACTGATGCGGGTTTTCACCGTATCTTAATCCCTGCGCCTTTTTAAACTGGACTGAAAATGTTTCAAGAAAAGGGATTGCTTCGCCTTCGGCTCGCAATGACAGTGGGGACAGATTTGAAATCTGTCCCCAATTAACACTTCCAAGATAATTTGATATTGCTGCATCGTATCTTGCTGTTAATTGAAAAACCTTTTTTGCAAGGTAGAATTTTGTTGCTTCTGTGAGACCGCCGCTTTCCTTTTTCATCTCCTCTATAATCATGCCATAATCATTTGGGTCAGTTACTACAGCAACATCTTTATAATTCTTTGCAGCAGCCCTGAGCATTGTCGGCCCGCCTATGTCTATATTTTCGATTGCATCCTCAAAAGAAGCCTGCCCCTGAATGCCTCTATCAGGGGCGCCCTTTGCAATCGTCTCCTCAAACGCATAAAGGTTTACAACCACCATATCAATCGGCGGTATGCCGTGTTTTTTCATCTGCTCCTGATGCTCTTTTTTATCTCGCATACCGAGTATGCCGCCTGCAATCTTTGGATGCAGCGTCTTTACCCTGCCGTCAAGCATCTCAGGAAAGCCTGTCCAATCAGATATATTTACAACCTTTATGCCTGCCTTTTTCAGGACATCGGCAGTCCCGCCTGTTGACAGGATTTCAACCCCCATATCTGCCAGTTCCTTTGCAAATTCAACGATTCCTTTTTTGTCCGTAAGACTAATTATTGCACGGCTGATTCTGGACATTTGCCTTTAACTCCTTTGCTTTTGCTATGTGTGTAATGGTTATGAATAAGGGAATTTACTCTCTACACGTTTAGACTGTTTTTTCTTCCACTTTCAGACGGTTTTTTTACCATAGATACCAGCATGTTTATAACAAATGCGCCGCCGCCTAAAATTGCTACTAGTCCGCCAATGCCCATGATGCTCATACCCAGCATCTTCATAATGCTATCAAGATTCTGCTCTACACCAAATGTCTTTCTCTGCACACCGTGAGCGCCTGCGAGAAAAAGCCCAACAACAAAGAGTATCTGTCCTATGCCGTAGAGATAAGGCTGAATCTTTGCAAGTTTTTTAAATGTTATATCTCTGTCAAATAAAGACAGCATGTGATATGCAAGACCCATAAATGCAAGAGTGACACCGCCGATTACACCGTGATAATGAGACGGTATCTTTACATTTATACCGTGAATAAACAGAGAAATGACCCCACCCATTGCAAACATCACTACTGACATTGCTAAAGAAGAAATACCAGGGTCTTTCCAATCAATCTCGTTTGTTTTGTGTTTGCACCACATTGTCTTTAATATAAAAAAGGCAAATATTATGGTTGATGGACCAAGTCCAAACTGCATGAGTTTTGTAAAAGCGTCTTTGTATGCCTGTGAATGCACATTATACATGAAGAAAAGAAGGGGTGATGGGATCACAAATACAAGGTAATACAAAAGTAAAAGTTTAGCAAACCGTTCAGTAAGAGGCATAGTTTTTAAACATATATTCGTAAGGAGAAGCCATACCAATACCATACCTATTGTATTGACAAACTGGAGTATATGTCCGCCACCCCAGAAAAGTCTTTCAAAAAATGCACCGTGTAAAGAAGGTATCTTGAGAAAATAAAAGGCAAGGGAAAAACATATCATAGCAGCAATTACGGTTACAGCAGATATAAACATCCCGAATGAAACAACTGGTAGATATTCCGGAAATACCTTGTTTTTAACCACATATATAACAGTAATTACCGCATCTGCGACTGTAATTAAAAGCCCGGCTGCAAACATTATAATGCCTGCATAAAACAAAGGATGGGATATTATAGGTATGTAGTTTGCAATTATGGCTGAGCCAAGTCCAAATAATGCTGTTATTGTAATTAGTAATGTCCCGACAGCAGACAGAACAAAACCTGCCCATGCGGTTTTGAAATCAGTCCTGACTCCTGAAAAACCTGCCATTGATAAAGTCCATAACACACCCATAAAAGCCAAAAACCAGATTACAACCGCAAGGTCAACATGACCAACAAGGGCAATATAAAAATAGTCTTTCTGCTTTGGAAGAAAATCCTGTATAACCGGTGTCCTCGCCATAGCAACCAGAAATGCGAATATGCCTGCGAATATAAGGGTAGATACTGCAAACAACAGCCATGCATACGCAAGTTTTTTTGCCTGAGGATTTACCTTTATGCCAGTTAGCGTCCAGTTCATCTATCTTGCTCCGCAAGAATTGTAAAATGTAAATTGGAAAAACTTCAAACCTGAAGGTTTGAGTTACAACCGTAACTCAAGGCTTTAGCCTTGAGGCCTTTTTCAATTTGCAATTAAAAAAGGGTATGCGTTCTAGAACGCATACCCTTTTTGTGAAGCAACTAGATTAACTATCCTAAATGCCACACATTGGACAGCAGCTTAAAGTTCACTATATACACAAGAACAAATACCGCAAGGAACATAAGTGCCAGAACAAATGTCCCTGGCGCCTCAAAACCACCTTTCTCGCTCATAATTAACCTCCTAAATCTGTAGCGCTGATAAATCAGCAAACTACAATTATTTTAACCGATCTTCTTTCCAATGAATACTGAACTAACTGTATTCAATATATACATTGCGCCGCCTATTATAGCAAGCAGTCCGCCCAAACCTGTCAGCATCATAAACAGCATTGCTGTCGGGTCAAATGCATACGGGAATGCAGTTCCTGCAAATGTTATGTCCCAGTGCCTCCTCGGAATACCATAACTGCCTGCAAACATCATGGAACTAGCCATTATAAATATGCCTATGCCAAAGAAGTACGGCTGAATCTTTGCAATCTGCGGGAACATATTTTCCCTTCTGAATATAAGAGGTATCACATAGTATGTTAATCCCATGAATGCAAGGGTTGTGCCGCCAACTACAGTTCCGTGAAAGTGTCCGGTAATTGCCCAAGTGTTGTGCCTGATGATGCTTACCTGCTCTGTGCCAAATGTAACGCCTGTTATGCCGCCGACAAATCCGAATATAAACAGAGACAGCATCATTGCAGAAAAGCCCGGCTCGCCCCATGGCGCCTTTTTAAGCCATTCAAATAATCCCTTTGAATAACCCTTGTTTCTGAGCGCAACCTCTGTCATTGCCGGGACAGCGAAGGCATGTATCATACTTGCCAGAACTGCAAGGTGCATAACATAACCTGTATTAAAGATCTTATGTGCTGTTGATAAAACAGGGTCAACAAGAAGATGATGCTCATTTGCGACATTTATGAACAGGACATAGAGAATGAACGCTGTCCTGCACAGTTTCTCATTCAATGGTTTTGCCCCTGTTGTAAGTGTCGCGAGGAGGTACCATACAGATACCATTGCACAGACATTTATCTGCTGCGATGGATGTCCAAATGCCCAGAATATCAACCTGTAAAACGCCGGGTCTATGCTTGGAAGAAGTCCGAGTGACCAGAGAAATGTTGGGATGTATATTGCTGCGCCGTGCAAGAGTGTAAGCACTGCAATAATAGCAGCAGACATAAGCCCGAATGTAACCATTGGCAGAGAGCCTTCGTATGTCTTTTCCTTTTTAGCAATTACAAGTGTAGCAAAGAAAAGTATGACAGCGACCAGTGTCCCTACTGCAAAGAGTATAATACCAAGATAATATGCAGGATGCGCCTTTAAAGGTGGATATGATGTAAATGTAACATCAGCGCCGCCCATTAAAACGATTGCATTGACAATGCCAGCGCCGACTACCATTAGTAAAAATGCAAGCCACGCTGTCTTTGGCGCTGCAAGCCTGGTGTTTAAAAGCACTGCCCCACCAAAGTAAAGCCCTGCGACTTCAAAAAAGATAATCCACACTACAAGCATATCAAGCGCATGCGCTGTTAAAAACCTGTAAAACCAATCTGCCGGCAATATATGCACTGCGGGCACACGGGTAAGTAAAACAAGCAGCGCTGCTAAACCGCCTATAAGCAAGGCAACAACTGCAACAACGGCATTTGCCTTAATTAGTCCTTCTGCCGGCAGATGAACCTTTAAACCTGTTGTTGGACATGTTCTAAAATCTGCTGAAGCCATTTAATCACCCCCTCTTTTATTTTACAATTAGTTTGCCAATCATAATATGATGGCCCATACCGCAAAATTCATTGCATATTATGCTGTATGTGCCAGCCTCTGTTGGTGTTACCTTTATTACATAATCATAGCCTGGGAGAACCATATAGTTCATAACGAATTTTGGAGATACAAGTGAAAACCCATGTTGAAAATCAGTAGATGATAGATGCAGTCTGTATTCCTTACCCACCTCTAGTTCAAGGATTGGTTTCCACTGATAAGAGCCTCCAACTATGAATACATCGCTGCCTGCAGGTGGTTTAACAACAGGGATGCCGTTTTCTTCGCCAACCTTATACTTCTCTGTGAATGCTGTAGCAATTTCATTAAACTTCATCGGGTCAACCCTGTAGGATTCAGAGGATGGGTTCTGCTTACCCACAACATGCCATACAGGCATTAAAAAGAATGTAAGCAAACACCATGCAAGCGCTATTGCCACCCATACCTTCTCCTCTTTGTCAAGGGGTTCTGAATACCAACCCTTTTCTGGAGATACTATACTCATCTTTACACCTCCTTAAATATAAAAATTTACGGTTTTGCTTGTTCTGGTTGTGATGCTGGTGCTGCCGCTGGTGCTGGCTGTGTCTCAACCTGCGCAGGTGCAGATTTGAATTGAGTCATATATTTATCAACATCCATTTTAGGCTCACTTGTAAAGTCCATCAGTCCCCATATTGTATAAGAGACAATCGGGATAACCAGTCCAAGAACGAGCAGCAGATACATATTCTCGTAAAGAGAATATAGAAAACCACTATTCCCTTGTTCAGCCATGTTTACCTCCTTTGTTTAATCAAATCAAATCAAAATGATATTCTAACCTTGATACTATTTTATCACCTCCTTATGGTTTAATTCTATTTCAAATCTGGCAATATAAAGAAATCTTACAATTTCGGGTTAATTTACTCCCCATAATAGATATTTGTCAAGTGTTTTTTATAACAGTTTTTTTATAAAAAAACTTGGTCTTATTTACTACCATCTCCAAAAGATTTATATGACAAAAGTCATAGATTTAAGTATAATATGTATGTCATTCTTTGTCAGTAAAGTATTTGCCATGCTGTATCCTACAATATGGTATTTATACAGGAGGTTATAAAAATAATGAAGGAGAGGATTGAACAGGCATTAGAAAAGATAAGACCCGCTTTACAGGCAGACGGCGGAGATATAGCCCTTATTGATGTTGATGATGCAAATGGTATTGTCAAGGTGCAGTTAAGGGGTGCGTGCTCAGGTTGTCCAAGTGCCCAGATAACATTACAGATGGGTGTTGAAAGGGCAATAATGGAAGAGGTACCTGAAGTAAAGCAGATTATTGCAGTTTAATGGCTTACCATATTACAAAAGACTGCATTGCATGCGGCATATGCCTTCCAGAATGTCCTGAAGGTGCAATCACAGAAGGACTTCCGTATATAATCAATCCAGTCCTTTGCACAGATTGTGGTGCATGTGCAGAGGTTTGTCCTGTGGACGCATGCAAAATGAAAGCTGAAGAGTTAAAGAGTTTGGGAGTTATAGAGTAAATACAAATACAGTTTAGGAGTTAAAGCAAAAACTCCTCAACTCCGTAACTCCCTAACTCCTAAACTCTATAACTCAAAAATGGAGGTTTATAGATGAGTAAAATTACTGTCTGGTTTATAAAATGCGCAATGGTGTATTTCCTGCTTGCTATGCTTCTCGGTATCCATATGGCAATGGGAGGTCCTATGTATCCTTTTATGCAAATCCATGCCCATTTTAACCTGTTGGGATGGATATCCATGATGATTTACGGCGTAGGTTATCACATCCTTCCCCGATTCAGCGGAAGACCACTTTATAGTGAAAGGATTGCTGAGTGGCACTTCTGGCTTGCCAATATAGGACTTATAGGAATGGCGCTGGGCTGGCTTGCCCGTCAATATGCCGCTAACACTATTATGCTTATGATATTTTCAATAATAGCAGCAATATCTGCATTTTTATTTGTCTTTAATATGTTTAAAACAATAAAAAGGGCAGGATAAAATACCAATGGAGGCGCAATAAAATGTCAAAACAAAAAATCACAAAGGAAATGAATATAGGGGATGTAATAAAAAATTATCCTCAAACAGAAAAGGTAATAATGAAATACTTTGGCAACGGCTGCTTCACATGCCCTGGTTCAAAGATGGAAAATCTTGCATTCGGTGCAACCATGCACAATGTCCCTGTTGAAAATATACTGAAAGATTTAAATGAGGCAGTGGAAGCAAAATAAAAATCAAAAATTAAATATCAAAAGTCAAAATTGATGAAGTCGTAAAAAGTCCGAAAACAGACATTTTGTCATTCCCGTGAAAACGGGAATCCAGTCTTTTCAACTAGTTGCACCGCCTCTGGATACCCACTTTCGCGGGTATGACGACTTTTTACGAGGCCGTCAAAATTAAGGAACTTTATTTTTTAAATTTTTACATTTTAATTTGTCATTTTGATTTTTGCATTTTTATTTTTTAATTTCCAATCATGGACATCACCCTTATAAAAGACAGGATAAAATTTTCAAAAGACGGCCCTCACAAAGAGGTCATAAGCGACATTGCAAAGGCAAAGACTGTTCTTATATGCCTTGAAATCGGTCAATCCGCTGAAGACACTACAAAATCAGAGGTCTCCTTATTTGTACTGGAGGGCAAGGGAAGTTTCATTATAAACGGCAAAGAAGAGAAGGTTGAAAAGGGGGGGCTTCTTGTTTTAAATGGTAACGAAGCATATAATATGAAGGCAGACAGCAGGATGGTTATACTCGCCATCATAACAAAATAGGCACATGAACAACAAAATTACAAAATCAACAATAGTAAACGACGCAATAAAACTCTATCCGAAAACAATCGGGGTCTTCAATGATTTCAAGATAGATTCTTGCTGCGGCGGTGCTGTGCCAATTGAAGAGGCTGCAAAAAGGGACAAGGTTGATATGGTGGCACTGCTTGAGACACTTAATAAAATATCAGCGGAGGGATAGGTGAAACCTGTCAATATTGAAGATTTTAAACAGTTTTCAAAAGAGGGCTTCAGACCAAATATCCTCCGTATAGGGGCTAGGTTCAAGATACCGCTTATATGTATGGAGGACGGACAGTTTATCCCGCCTCATCCCAGTGCAACAGGCATATTTTATGTTATTGAAGGTAGTGCTGAATTTACTATAGCAGGTGAAACAAAAGAGGTGAATGCAGGCTCTGTTGTCATCGCACCACATGGTGCTGAAAGAGGGATAAAGGCAAAAGGAAAACTTATAGCAATAGCGTTTCATGTAACTTAAAAACAGGCAAGTGGCAAGAGGCGATTGGCAATGGGCAAAACCTATAGCCTATTGCCTATAGCCTTTATTCAAACACAGGAGGTTTCAAAATGAGCGCTTTTTTAGGACCAATACACTACTGGCTTTTCAACAAAATCAAACTTGTTGAAGACAGGGAATCCGCTATAGTAAAGGCATTTTCAGAAAAATTCGGCGGTGATGTGAATGTAATTGCAAAAAATGCAAGGGAAAGATACGGTGAACCTGTTGGTGACACACCTATTGACCAGATGATAGGAGATTCACCAATACACGGCTTCCTGCATAACAGGATTACAGTTGCAGAAAGCCGCGAATCATTCATCCTTTCTGAATTTATCAAAAAATACAGCGGTGAAGCAAATAACCCGGCAATGGAAACAGCATACAAGCATGGGCTTGAAACAGGCAGGCATGCCCTTAAGGAATATGAAATAGAAAATGTAAATCCAGAATCAGCATATAAGGTGCTGCAAAACTTTTTCCTTGATGGAATGCCATGCGACCATGTAACAGAGGTTGACCAGCCTTCTGAAAAAGAACTTCATGGAAGACATACCGACTGCCTCCACAAATCATACTGGGACGAGGCAGGCATCTCAGGTAATTTTATGTGCGAATATCTTGCGAAATGGGTTGATGGTTTTATAGCAGGGCTCGGTAGTAGTGTAAAATATAACTATAGCCCATAGCCCACTAAATAGGTAGTCGCAGGCTTTAGCCTGCGCATTAACGCAACCTAAAGGTTGCGGCTACCTCATCTAACAAATTTACAAAGGAGTCAACATTGATTACACAATCTCAAGTATTAGAAGCATTAAGCAAGGTAATGGACCCTGAACTCGGCAAAGACCTTGTAACCCTTAACATGATAAAGGATATAAGGATAGAAGGGGGTGCTGTTTCGTTTCAACTTGTCCTTACAACCCCTGCATGTCCTTTAAAAAAGGAACTGACAGATAACAGCAGAAACGCTGTAATGGCGATACCCGGCGTAAAAACAGTAAACATTGAAACAAAGTCCAATGTCCCTGCGTCAAAGGGTCTGCCTGAAAGAGCCGCCATACCGGGCGTCAAAAATACGATTGCAGTAGCCAGCGGCAAAGGGGGTGTCGGCAAGTCAACTGTTGCAGTTAATCTGGCGCTGGCTCTTGCCAAAACAGGCGCAAAGGTTGGACTTCTGGATACAGATATTTATGGTCCAAGCATCCCGCTGATGATGGGTAAAAAGGAGCGGCTTCAGGCTACACCTGACGGCAAGATATTTCCGATTATAAATTATGATGTAAAGATGGTATCTGTTGGATTTATGCTGGATGACGAAACAGCGCTTATCTGGCGCGGACCAATGGTTATGCAGATAGTAAAGCAGTTTCTGGTGGATGTCATGTGGGGTGAAATTGACTACCTTGTTATTGATTTGCCGCCCGGAACCGGAGATGTGCAGTTGACCCTTGTCCAGACAATACCCTTAACAGGCGCTGTTGTTGTAACAACACCTCAGGATGTTGCACTTATGGACGCAAGAAGGGCGATAAAGATGTTCAATGAAGTGAAAGTGCCTGTCCTTGGCATAGTTGAGAATATGAGTTATTTTGTATGTCCTCACTGCAATGAGAAGACAGAGATATTCAGTCATGGCGGAGGCGAGAAGACAAGCCAGCGGTATAATGTCCCTCTCCTGGGACAGATACCGATTGACCCTGCTGTCAGGGAGGGCGGCGACACTGGCAAACCAATTGTTGTTGCAAATCCATCATCACCACAATCTCTGGCATTTATAAAGATTGCAGAGCAGGCTGCATCAAGGATAAGCATATTGGCACTAACCTAGATTAAAAATCAAATTTTAATAAATCCTAATTTCTAAATCCTAATTCCTAATAAAATGTCAAATGTAAAATAAAAGTATTGGAAATTTAGTCATTGGATATTTTATTAGAAATTAGACATTAGGGTTTAGGATTTATTTTAATCTTTAATCTGTCATTTTGACTTTTGCATTTTGATTTTTAATGTTTATCCATAACCTCTACTTATTTATGAAGCCGCACAGACAAATTCCTCTCCACACACCAGAAGAAAAATTAGATTCCCCTTATGACATAACCACATGCAGGGCAGGGACATCGGGCTGTAAAAACGCCCTTGTTGATGTAAAGGGTATAGCAGAAAATATCAGATTAAATCTGGACACCGCTGGTCTCGGTGAGTTTATAAAAACAAAGGCAAACGGAAATGTCCCCTACCATGCTGTAAGAATAACAGAGGCAATGCCTGTAATTGATTATATCTTGTGTGTCTTGTGCGGGGACTGCGCCAAGGTATGTCCTACAGAAGCCATAATAATTGAAAAAAGGGGGTTAAAGGTCATGGCAAGTGGTAAACTTGGGAGGCACCCCAGACTAGCAGAAACAATTGATGAACTAGCACCTGAAAATAAAATCTACAGATTTATTAAACAGATTATTGCGGTAAACTTAAGCAAGAGGACATAAAAAGGTTCTAAATAGCATCAACTCCCCTTAATGCCATATGTGCAGCACCAACTATACCTGCATTTTCACACTCTGCAGTAACAATCCTTGCCCTCTTACAAGGCACTTTTAAAGCCCTTTTTTGCATTTCCTCTTCAGCCATTTTCAGAAATAAATCTCCCGCCCCTGAAAGTCCGCCGCCAATAACTATTAACTCCATGTTCAAAAGATTCACAAGGTCTGTTATGACGATGCCAAGATAGGTTCCAATTTTTTTAAAAAGATTTCTGCAGAAAATATCCCCATCCCTTGCAAGTTTTGCAATGATTTCCGGGGAGACATTTTCTGGATTATTGTTACAGGATTTTCTTAAACCTTTTGCCAGTATATTTTGAAAACCTTGTTTTGCGCTCCTTACAAGCCCTGTTGCAGAGGCATAAACTTCAAGACACCCTCTACTGCCGCACCCGCATGGAAGCCCTTTAGGTTCCACAACAATATGTCCGACCTCTCCTGCTGTTCCGTCAGACCCGCGCAGGATTTTGCCATTAAGCACTATACCACCACCAACACCTGTACCAAGTGTCAAACAACAGTAGTTTTTATATCCCCTTGCGCTCCCAAGCCATCCTTCACCAATGGCAAATGTGTTTGCATCGTTATCTATAAATATCGGAGAGGTTATTTCTTTGGCAAGTTCGTCCTTCAGATTCATGCCGTTAAGTTCAGGGAGGTTTGGGGACTGGGATATAATACCGCTATCATGAAGTATTGTCCCTGCAGCACCGATTCCAACGGCTATCATGGTATCGTTTTTTAAAGAACCTCTTGCACCTTCTATAAATCTTATAATATTTTTTATAACACCCCTTTTATCGTGAGGGGGTTTTTTCTTTACAGATAAAAGGATTTTACCATCAGGGGCTACAGCCCCCATTTTTAGATTTGTCCCGCCGATGTCAATGCCTATAACATATTGCATAGGATATTATCCTAGAGACGACTCATGGAGCCGACGAAGGGAATTGAACCCTTGACCTGCTGATTACGAATCAGCTGCTCTACCCCTGAGCTACATCGGCAAAAAGTGTTAAAATTACAACTTGCCTATGCCAACCCTGTTAAAAATCTTGCGTATGGGCAACTATATACATTTATGGGAATATCTGAAGGCTTAATGCTATCGTGATAGTTTTCCTGCGACCTGAACCCTTATAATGGCTTTTTCCAATGACGCTGCTTCTTCAAAATACAATTTGTCTTCTTTGTTTAATTTTCGTAATTTCTCTTCAGCCTGTGCCGCCCTTGCCTTTGCCCTTTCTAAATCAATCTCCTCTGCCTTTTCAGCGGTCTCTGCAAGTATTGTAACCTTATCAGCAGATACCTCTGCATAACCCCAACTTACAACAATGGTAGAGTTGGAATTGCCTTTTCCATATGTAAGTTCCCCGGGCTTCAGGGCAGTCAAAAACGGGGCATGCCCTTTCAGAACGCCAAACTCGCCCTCAATACCAGGGGCTGTCACATGCTCAACCTCTTCTGAAAGGAGAAGATTATATGGGGTAACTATTTCTAATAAAAATGTGTCTGACATTAGTTCAGGTTATAGGTTATAGGTTATGGGTTATGGGCTTTAGTTTTTCCTATCACCTATCACCCATTGCCTATAACCTGTATTATTTTAGTTTCTCCGCCTTTTCAAGCGCCTCTTCAATTGTGCCGACCATGTAAAATGCCTGTTCAGGTATATTATCATACTGTCCTGCTGCAATGTCTTTGAAGCCTTTTATAGTATCTTTCACGCTCACATACTTGCCGGGCGAACCTGTAAATGCCTCTGCAACAAAGAAGGGCTGGGACAAGAACCTCTGAATCTTCCTTGCCCTTGAAACAATGAGTTTATCGTCTTCTGAGAGTTCGTCCATACCGAGTATGGCAATAATATCCTGTAAATCCTTGTATCTCTGGAGTATCTGCTGCACATTTCTTGCAACTGCATAATGCTCATCGCCAACAATCTGCGGGTCAAGGATTCGTGATGTTGAGTCAAGAGGGTCAACAGCAGGGTATATGCCGAGTTCTGCAATCTGCCTTGAAAGGACTGTCGTAGCATCAAGATGCGCAAATGTCGTTGCAGGCGCAGGGTCTGTTAAATCATCTGCAGGCACATAGATTGCCTGAACAGATGTAATAGAACCCTTTGTTGTTGATGTAATCCTCTCCTGAAGTTCGCCAACATCTGTTGAGAGGGTAGGCTGGTAACCGACAGCAGACGGTATCCTGCCAAGCAGCGCTGACACCTCCGAATTTGCCTGAACAAATCTGAATATATTGTCAATAAACAGAAGAACATCCTGTCCCTCTTCATCCCTGAAATACTCTGCTGCTGTAAGCGCTGTTAATGCAACCCTTGCCCTTGCGCCAGGCGGTTCATTCATCTGTCCGTAGATGAGGGCTGCCTTATCAATAACCTTGCTCTCCTTCATCTCCAGCCAGAGGTCATTGCCTTCCCTCGTCCTCTCTCCAACACCTGCAAACACAGAAAAGCCGCCGTGCTCCATTGCAACATTATGGATGAGTTCCATAATAAGAACTGTTTTGCCAACGCCTGCGCCGCCGAAAAGTCCAATCTTGCCGCCTTTAAGATACGGCGTTAAAAGGTCAACAACCTTTATGCCTGTTTCAAAGACCTCTGCCACAGTTGACTGCTGTTCAAATGTTGGGGCAGGTCTGTGGATTGGATACCTTATGTCTGAATGGACAGGACCCATCTCGTCAACAGGTTCTCCAATAACATTGATTATCCTGCCAAGGACGCCCCTTCCAACAGGAACCGTGATGCCTGCACCTGTATCCCATGCCTCCTGTCCCCTTACAAGACCGTCTGTAGAATCCATTGCTATACACCGGACTGTATTCTCGCCGATGTGCTGGGCAACCTCAAGCACCAGATTCCACTGCTCACTGTTTATGCTCTGGTTTGTAATCTTTACGGCATTGTATATGGCTGGCAACTGTCCGGGCTGGAACTCAACATCAAGGACAGCACCTATAACCTGAGTTACTCTGCCAATGTTCTTTTTTTCCATTCTTCCTCCAATAAAAATTCCTTAATTTTGACTTTTGAGTTTTGATTTTTGACTTACCCTTTCAGCGCCTCTGCGCCGCCTATAATCTCCATCAACTCTTTTGTAATTGCTGCCTGTCTTGCCCTGTTATATTTTAATGTAAGTCCGGCGATCATCTCTTTTGCATTCTTTGTCGCAGAGTCCATTGCCGCCATCCTGGCGCCATGCTCGCTGGCAGCGGATTCCAGAAGCGCCCTGAATATCTGAACCTCTATGTATTTCGGCAAAATATCCGCAAGGATCGCCTCCTGAGACGGCTCGTAGATATGCTCCGCGCCTGCTTCAGCTTCCTTCAGAGGTTCAATGGGCAAAAGTTTTTGTATCACGGGTTTCTGGCTCAACGCTGATTTGAATTCGCTGTATATGAGATATGTCTCGTCAAATGTTTCTTTTATGTATGAATCCACTATTTCTTTTGCAATCTCTGCGGCAGAGGCATAATTCGGCCTGCCTGAACCCACAGGCCTTTCCTGCCTTATGACCAGCCCCCTGCGCTTAAAATAGTCCTTTGCCTTTTTGCCTATAAGATTAAGGGTTATCCCGGCATTATCGGCATTTTTTCTTATGAAACCTTCCGAGGCCCTTATTATATTGCTGTTAAAGCCGCCGCACAAACCTCTGTCGGATACAATAATAACGAGTTCAAGCTCCACCTTTTTGCCGCCCCTTTTTGAGAGCAGGGGATGCGCATCAGGCCTTACCCTTGAGGCAAGACTGTTGGCGATGTCCAGCATCTTTTGCGCATAAGGCCGCGCTGCCACAATATCGTCATGGGCGCGCTTCAGCTTTGCAGCGGCAACCATCTTCATTGCCTTTGTAATCTGCTGGGTGTTTTTTACGCTCTTTATTCTGCGTTTTATGTCTTTTAAACTGGGCATATTAAATTATAGGCTATGGGGTTTCCCTATTGCCTATCGCCTATTGCCTGCTTTTAAGCTACAAACAATTCTTTAAAATCATCCAAAGCCTTTTTCAGCTTCGGTTTAACGGCATCGTCTATTGCCTTCTTTTCTTTAAGTTCCTTAATCAACTCAGGGTGTCTTGTGTCAAAAAATGTATAAAGCTCTTCCTCGTATTTTTTCAGGGCTGAGACAGGATAGCCGTCTATATAGCCGTTTGTTGCGGCATAGATAATCAATACCTGCTTTTCAACAGTCAAAGGTTTATACTGCCCCTGCTTTAATATTTCAACAAGCCTTGAACCTCTTGCAAGCTGCCTCTGGGTTGCAGGGTCTAAATCGCTTCCAAACTGGGCAAATGCCGCAAGCTCTCTGTATTGGGCTAATTCAAGCCTCAGAGTTCCTGCCACCTGTTTCA